>NZ_JBFRGD010000037.1:0-39518 GCF_052115165.1 Paenibacillus sp. 2TAB23 | reverse complement strand
CGTGATACAGATAGTCAAAGATTACATTCATTATTATAACCATATTCGTATTCAAGCGAAACTAAATAACCAGTCACCGATTCAGTATCGGCAACTGGCATGTTAGTTAGGTGTTTTATCCCTGTCTCATTAGCAGGGGTCAGTTCCGTCACCTGAAGGGGTTCTATTGCAGTTTGTGCAGCGTAGCTTACACGAGTACTCAGACCAAGCTAGAACCAAGCTAGATAATAACTCGAAAAACACCATTACGATCTTCGCTGAAGCTCCTAGGTATGACTATTGCATTTATGTGGGCTAGCAGAAGTGGCTGTCCCCAAAGGGTAACCATGGTATTCAAATCTCATATATGTGCAAAGAACCTTCAACACCACTATAAAGTGGAGCTGAGGGTTCTTAGTTCTAATCCTATATAACGTAACATGTGGAACTGGAATTTCCAAAATTGACTTAAGTGATGGGTTCTTTTGTTTTATTAATAACTCCCACTATGAATAATTCCATCGTAATATGACCCCTAGAATGAATAATAAGCAATATTAGGATAAGGATAGAGGTAATCGAAGAATCTGATCCAGCTAGACCCTATTGAATGAAGTATGTAACTACGCTTGAACAACGGTCAGCCAAACATCACCTGAAACAAATAGTGATGCTAGGTATATTCAAAAATCAAAACTATATTCCTTGACAGGAATATTCAATATAGAGTATATTCTAATGGAATAAGATTCTAGTATAGCTGTAGTTGCTATGATCGGAGTCTTCTATGATTCATGTTAGGGCGTTTCAGTTGATTCCGGTATATCGATGTATGGGGTATTTCAAATAGCAGAATAAAGGAGATAAAAAGCATGTCAATTAAAATGGAGAACAATCAGTTAGTCGTTACACGCACATTCAAAGCTCCGCGCGATCTGGTGTTTAAGGTGTGGTCGGAGGCGGAACATTTGAAAAACTGGTGGGGACCGCAAGGATTCAAAATAGAAGTTGCTAAGATGGATTTCCGCCCAGGCGGATCATTTCACTACAATATGAAATCTCCTGACGGTCACGAAATGTGGGGCAAATTCGTCTATTACGAAATTGAAGCACCGGACAAGATTGTATACGGTAATTGTTTCTCCGATTCAGAAGGCAATATCGTACGAGCCCCATTCGCAGAATCGTTTCCGCTGGAAATACACAATACGCTGACTTTTACTGAAATAGATGATACAACAGTGATCACTCTTCGCGGAGGGCCTATCAACGTGCCGGAGGAGGAATTGAACTTCTACCTCGGTATGTACGAGTCCATGAAGCAGGGTTTCGGCGCAACCTTCGATCAACTTGCTGCGTATTTAGAGAGAACTTGAACGCAACAATGGTGAAATTTTACTTCTAGCTATTAAATAACGGTATATTTGGACATGCTTGATAGTAGTGGATCGACTCCATTTCGGTATAGAGGATTTGAATCTTGAGCAAGAATCTGCTTATCGAAGAGAAGAATGTTTGAAATTAACCAATAAATCATGAAACCAATGTTGTCCGCACCCCGTATCACCTTTTATTAGACGCTTTACGCAAGATGCCTTATCGCAACTGAATAGTTAACCCATACGCAAATGGGGAGTAGCTGTCACATAAAAGTCGTCAATACGAGAATGGAAGTTCTCCGGCTTTATGGGCATTGCCGATAAAGGCATTGTTAGCGAGACCTTTGCCTAACAAGGCAAAGGTCTCTTGGCGTTTGGGAGTCAGATGGCAAGCCCATCATTTTATTTTAGGAGGATGTCAAATGGATTTAAGTTTGTTAATGGAGTATGGCTGGGTGTTGCTCGTATTGGTTGCGTTGGAAGGTTTGCTCGCAGCCGATAACGCGCTAGTGCTGGCGATAATGGTTAAACATTTGCCGCCAGTTGAACGTAAGAAGGCGTTGTTCTACGGATTGGCAGGCGCGTTTGTTTTCCGTTTTGGTTCGTTGTTTGCGATTTCGTTTCTGGTGGATGTCTGGCAGGTGCAGGCGATCGGAGCGCTCTATCTTCTGTTCATATCGCTCAACCACATATTCCGTAAGCTCATCGTGAAAAAAGCCGACGATTCCGTAGCCAAGAGCTCGGGTAAGGAACCGAAGAAAAGCGGCTTCTGGTTTACGGTCTTGAAGGTTGAAATCGCGGATATCGCTTTTGCAATCGATTCTATCTTGGCAGCCGTAGCGCTTGCCGTCGCTTTGCCGGCAACAACATTGCCGAAAATCGGAGGCATGGATGGCGGTCACTTTATCGTAATTTTCCTTGGTGGTTTTATCGGTCTGGTCATTATGCGTTTTGCAGCGAATATGTTCGTGAAGCTGCTGGAGAGCAGACCTGCATTGGAAGTCGCAGCGTTCTTCATCGTCGGCTGGGTCGGCGTCAAGCTGGCGGTACATACGCTGGCACATCCATCACTGCACGTAATCCCGCATGATTTTGCGGAATCGACAGGTTGGAAAGTGACGTTCTATGTTGTGCTTCTGCTGATTGCTGTTATCGGCTGGTTCGTATCAGGCGGCAAAGAGAAGCAGGATCGGGCTTCGGAAGCGGCTTAATTGTAAGATTTGAACGTTTAGCTGCATATCGTTCCGTTTCATCAGAGGGTGCCCGCGGGCACCCTCATTTTTTGTGTTACCGAAGGCGCGTCCACAAACTTTAACATGACAAACGAGTAAATATTCGGTATGATGAGCAAGAAAATTTCATAGAAGAAACAGGTGCCAATGATGGAGCTAAGCAAGAAAACCATGGATTGGTTAAAAGGGAAGCAGGTTTAATTCCTGCGCGGTCCCGCCACTGTAATGGAGGAGTCTTTGCAAGGACGCCGCTGGGAAACCGGCAAGGCTGCAAGGATGTTGATCCCGAGCCAGAATACCTGCCTGTTTTCATTACACCGTTAACTCTACGATGGATAGGGAGGTGTTTATTAGTGCATGCAATAGTTAGCTGTATAATCTATTAAACCTCTTAACCATTAACGGTGAGAGGTTTTTTTGTATAGCTTTATTTCATAAATCGTTTGGACGAATAGGAAGGGGAGTTCATCATGAATACGAATCGATTTATTGCATGGTTGTTACTTGTAAGTGTGTTTATGACAATGCTTTCAGCCAATAGCCAGGTTTCCTATGCAGCGGAGGATGCGCACGAGCATGCCTACGATGTGTTGGAACATACGGAGAATAGCCAGGAAGATGAAGACGCTGCTCTGTCGAGCCTGAACATTGCTGCGGACATAGAAAAGCCGATTATTAGCTCTACTGGCTTAGTCGATCAGCAGCAAGCGATTTACCGCAAGCTTAGCTTTATGGCATCAGCTGTAGACACAGCAGATCCGGCTGTACAACTGGCAGTTAATCTAAACGGTGATCTGATCACAGCCAAGGATGAGACGTACACGGTTTCCCTGCAGCCAGGCGACAATGTCATTACGTTAACGGCAATCGATACGGCTGGTAACCGTGCAGAGGAAAGCTATACGGTTCATTACGCATTCGCGCAGAGCACAGCAGCCGCAGAGCAGCTTGAGAAAAGTCTTGCTTATTTAGTGAAGACGGTCAAAAGTCCGAAGTTTGGAACGGGTGCGGGCGAATGGTCTGTCATATCCTTGGCACGCGCCAATTACCCCGTACCGGATAAATACTATGATTCTTACTACTATAATGTGACTGAGCAAGTAAGAGCACTCTTGCTGAAATACGGCGGCAAGCTCGATAATAGCAAAAGTACGGAGCACTCTCGATTGATAATGGGGCTCGCCTCTATTGGAAGAGACATACATAGCGTGGCGGGCTACGATATTTCACAAGCGCTCGCTGATTTTGATTATGTCATCAAACAAGGGATTAACGGTCCTGTATTTGCTCTCATTGCCTTGGATACCCATCAGTACGAGGTTCCATTGGCGGAAGGCGCTGCGGTGCAGACCACAAGGGAAAAGCTTGTTCAATATATTTTGAATCAAGAGGTTAAGAAAGATGCGATGGATGCTGGAGGCTGGGGCTTCGGCACAACGAGAGCAGACGTCGATCTTACCGCGATGACTTTGCAAAGCCTTGCTCCTTACTACGAGACGGACTCTCTTGTAAAAGCGGCTGCGGACAGGGCGGTGCAGTGGCTCTCCGCCACCCAGAACGCACAAGGCAGCTATACGAATTTCGGTTCGACAAGCAGTGAGAGTATCGCACAGGTGATCGTTGCTCTTACAGGCCTTGGGATTGACCCGCATGCCGACCCGAGATTTATTAAAAATAATAAATCACTGATCGACGCGCTGCTAGCCTTTTCTGTAGAAGGCGGGGGCTTTAAGCATGTGGCTACGGGCAAATTAGACGGCATGGCTACCGACCAAGGCACGTATGCGCTCGTTTCCTATGATCGGTATTTGAAAGGCGAGAATCGTCTTTACGACATGACGGATGTTCAGTTGCAGGATTCGCAGGAAATGGAGTTTCCTTTGCCTGCCGGAGAGAAACCGAGCATTGCTGTTCCGGATGGTGGAGTCCACTATGTGGTTCCCGTGCCGACGGGAAATGAAAGCAAGGAAATAACGATTGAAATCCCGGAACAAAAAAATGGCAGCGTAAGCGTCCATTTGCCTTTGAACAGCAGCCTGCCTCAAATCGAGGCTAAGAAGGGCAGCGTCACAGCTGTTATTCCGAAGGGTGCCAAAATCATTGGCAGCGACAGCAATATTTTAGAGCTGATTACGACGTTAGACCCTGCCAATTCGACTTTGAAAAATAAATTAGCCGAACTCATTGCCGAGGGCAGGAAGCTTAGCGAGATTGCTGAAGCTTTCACAATGGGCGGCAGATCCATGGTCGAGTTTAACGAATATGTAACACTGGTCTTTGCTGGCCATAGCGGCAAGGATGCTGCTTATATCCAAGGCGGAGCCGTTCATGCGATTCAAAAATACGAAAGCGATGCTCTCGGCGCTGAAGCGGGAGAGAGAGAATATGCATATGACAGCGGGAATGACCTGATTGTAAAAACAAAGCATTTTACGGACTTTGTTTCCTATGCTACCAGTGTGTTGGAGGCGCCGGGCGGAGGTAATGGAGCACCTTCCCAGCCTACACAATATGTTACCCAGTCGGTGGATAAGCTTGCGATTAACAAGGGTTACGTGCTGCCTTCGGCAAGCGTAGAGTTGAAAGCAGGAGACACGGTATGGACGGTATTAAAGCGAACGCTGGATGCAGCTCAAATTAGTTTTGACTTTGACTGGAATGAAACGTACGGAAGCGTGTATGTGAAAACCATAGCTGGAGATGGAGAATTTGACCATGGCCAAGACAGCGGCTGGATGTACAATGTCAATGGTATTTATCCGGATTACGGGGCAAGCAAATATACACTGAAGCCAGGCGATCGGATTCAATGGCGTTATACGACGAATTTAGGCATAGATTTAGATGCAGGCGGATATGACCGCAGCCCAATCATTAATGTGCCTAAAGGACTTACGGAGAATTATGTAGTCAGCCTGACCAAATCACAGCTGGATACCGACAATATTACGATTAATATCGGAGATGTCCAGAAGAAGGTTATTTTGAATGTTAGCGACGTTAAAGAAAGCATTCCGATGGTTACGGTCGTGAAAGGAGCCGCTTCTTTCATTATCGACAAAGGTACGAAGCTGAATTCGGGGGAGACGAACGTGGAGTTGTTCACCGCCTTGGATGCGAAGCAAGCTACAGTGGAGGAACTCATTAACCGAGCGGTCGGCAGCAAAGATAAGTTCGGCAGTGGGAATCAATCCTTTACGATCGGCAGCGAAGCGAGCGCCGTGCGATTCGATAAACCGTTTACGATCATCGTCAAAGACGGGAAAAACCAGTTGGCAGGCGTCGTGGAGAATAATAAATACGTAGCAATTTCGATCTATGCGACAGAAGAAAAAGGTGTTCAAGCAACGATCGGAAGCGACAAAAAAGCTTATGCGTTCGTGAAAGGAAACGACCTTTATATTAAAACGAATCAAACGGCGAGCTTTGTCACGTATACGGCTAGCAGCAGCTTGGCGCTGGATGCTCTCTACAAAGACGCGGATACAATCTCAAAGTGGGCACTCGATGCAATCGGCCAAGCGACGCAAAACGGTTTTGTGCAGGGCAGCAACGGGAAATTCAATCCTAAAGCAGCGGTAACACGCGCGGAGTTTGCCAAAATGCTCGCAGCCGTGATGAACCTGGATACGGCCTCCGGCAAGGCTAGCGCCTTTACGGATGTGGCGAAGACAGATTGGTTCTACCCCTATGTGACGGCAGCTAGCCATGCCGGCTACATGACCGGCTTCAATCAAAAATTCAGTCCGAATGACAGCATCACACGCGAGCAGATGGCGACAACGCTGGTTCGGGCTTTGGGGATTGCGAGTGCAAAGCCGGCAGATGCTGTCAAAGATTTGGATAAGGCTTCGGCTTGGGCCAAAGCAGATATTGAAGCTGCAATTGCTTCCGAGCTGATGGTAGGTGATCGTAGCGGATTCCTGCCGAAGGCAACGGTGACGAGAGAGATGGCAGCCGTTGCGGCCATGAGAGCTTATGATTTTGACATCATCAACAAGCCTGAAGACACGAATGCGGATCAAAGCGCACAGGAGGCTGTGCGGAAACAGATTGCCCAAACGGCAGCTTTTATGCAGAATGCGGTGAGCAATCCGACCATTGCGAGCGTAGGCGGCGATTGGACAGTGCTTGGTCTCGCTCGTTCGGAGATAAGCGTACCGGACAGCTATTATGCAAAGTATTATGCTAACGTGGAGCAGACGCTGAAGGAACAGTCAGGCAAGCTGCACAACGTGAAATATACGGAATACGACCGAGTTATTCTGGCGTTGACGGCTATTGGCAAAAGCGTAGATCAAGTAGCAGGATATAACTTGCTTGAGCCGCTTGCAGATTACGATACCGTCATTAAACAAGGGATTAACGGCCCGATCTTTGCGCTAGTCGCGTTGGATAGCAAAGCCTATGATATTCCGGTAGTCGCAGGTGCCAAGAAGCAGACAACGAGAGAGCTGCTTATTGATTTCATTCTGGGCAGAGAGATTACAGATGGTGGCTGGGCGTTAGGAGCGAATTCAACCGCTGCAGACCCAGATATTACGTCAATGGCGATTCAAGGGCTGACTCCTTATTATGCAACGAATGATAAGGTTAAAGCTGCCGTAGACCGCGGCGTTGCATGGCTGTCGAAGGCGCAGATGGCAGATGGCAGCTTTGCAAGCGGCGGATCAGCCAATTCGGAGAGTATCGCGCAGGTTATCGTCGCTTTGGCTGGACTGGGCATCGATCCGCACCAAGATGCACGTTTTGTGAAGAACGGCCATTCTGCCGTTGAAGCTTTGTTAGGCTACGGGGCGGCAAGCGGCGGCTTCTATCACGTCAAGCAGGGCGGTACGGATAACGGTGGCGCAAAGCCTGGCGAAGTAGATCTGATGGCTTCGGATCAGGCGCTGTATGCGTTTGTAGCCTATAATCGCTTTGTTGCCAAACAAACGCGTCTTTACGATATGAGAGATGTGGCGTAACCATTAAAGGGAACAGGGCAAGGGGAGCGAGTTGGCCCTTGCCTTGTTCGTTAAGGAGATGCATGAAGCATGAGCAGGAATAAATGGCTGGCGGCGCTTGTCATTGTCAGCGTGCTCGCGATCGCTTTCTTTTGGGGCGGCAATTACCCGAAAAAAGAAACGCTTCCAGCTCCGAGCGAGGCGCTGGAAGCGGCAGAAACGCAGTCTGCTCAGCCAGACCAGACTGAGCCAAGCAGTAAACCGGAGTCCGGTACGCCGGCTCCAACGGGCACGGCTGATCCTGCGGAAACCGTAAAGCCAACCGGGTCCCCGGCAGAGGAAACGGTAAAGCCAACCGCGTCCCCGGCAGATGATATCCCGCCGCAGGGGCAAACCGAAACGAAACCGGAGCAAACGCCGGCAGAGGGTGGAGGCAAAGCCGCTGCGACGGAGGCGCCAACGGAGGCACCAACGAAGGCACCGACAAAAGCGCCTACGAAGGCGCCGGTAAAGGCAACAAGCAAGCCAGTGCAGGCAAAGCCGGAAACAGGCAAGGACAAATATCAGACGGAACCTGTACCGGAAGGGAAACCGAAGCCCGTGGAGTGGCAGGACGCCACAATCGACAAAAGCGAGAAGCTAACCGTTACCCTGTCTGTCAGAGCGGATACGATTCTGAGCAATATGGATCTTTTTGATGAAGATAAGCTTGAGGTGCTGCCTAAGGACGGTATTATCTATAAGACGCAAAAGGTAACCTTCTACGAAGGGGAATCCGTATTTGATGTGCTGCTCCGTGAAATGAAAAAGAGCAAAATCCATATGGAGTTTGAAATGACGCCTGTATATAACAGCAATTATATAGAAGGCATTCATAATATTTATGAATTCGATTGCGGCGAGCTGAGTGGATGGATGTACAAGGTGAACGGCTGGTTTCCGAACTATGGCAGCAGCCGCTACATGCTGAAGGACGGCGACGTCATTGATTGGGTATATACCTGTGACCTCGGCAGGGACGTTGGCGGAGATAATGCGGCGGGGGCTAAGCCATAATGAAGGACCGGTTCTCGAGCTTTCATCCGATCGTTAATTTTGTTTATTTTGCGGCAGTCCTCCTGTTCGGCATGGTGTTCATGCATCCCATTCTACAGGCGGCGTCACTTGCGAGCGCGCTACTTTATTCGATTATGCTGAACGGGAAAAAGGCGGTTACCTTCAATGTGCTCTACATGCTGCCGCTGCTGCTTGTGACTGCAATCGTGAATCCGCTGTTTAATCATGCCGGCGTAACGATCCTGTTTTATTTGAAAAACGGCAATCCGATTACGCTTGAATCGATAGCTTATGGCGTTTCGGCGGCCTGCATGTTCGTAACGGTCATTATTTGGTTTTCTTGTTATAACGCGGTTATGACCTCGGATAAATTCATCTATCTATTTGGCAAAATCATGCCGGCGCTCTCGCTTATTTTCTCCATGGTGCTGCGGTTCGTGCCGCGTTATATCGCGCAGCTGAAGGTGATCTCGAATGCTCAGAAATGCATCGGCAGAGATGTATCGCAAGGCAGCATACTCGCGAGAGCTCGCAACGGGATGACGATTCTGTCGATTATGACCACCTGGGCATTGGAGAATGCGATAGAAACGGCGGATTCCATGAAATCGAGAGGCTATGGGCTGCCGGGCCGAACCAGCTTCTCGTTGTTTCGGTTTGATAACCGGGATAAGCTCGTGTTTGTTCTTATGCTGGGACTGATTGCGGTCATATTAACGGGCGCTGCTCTAGGCGAGAATACGATGCGGTTTTTCCCTTCAATTAAAGTGCCAGATAAGTCGCTGCTCAGCTTTACCGTGTATATGGCTTATTTGGGACTAGGCCTGCTGCCCGTGATTATCAATGTGCTGGAGGAAGTCAAATGGAAACGTATCGAATCGAGGATGTAGTCTTTGCCTTCCCTGAGAAGGAGAAAGAGGTACTCTCGCATATAAGCTTGACCATTAAGAGCGGGGAGTTTATTACAATTTGCGGGAAATCGGGCTGCGGCAAAAGCACCTTGCTCAGACAGCTGAAATCGATCCTTACCCCGCATGGTAAACGAAGCGGAAAGATATATTTCTGCGGGCAGCCGATCGAGGAGGTTGATCAGCGCACGCAGGCTTCCGAGATCGGCTTCGTGCTCCAAAACCCGGACAATCAGATCGTTACCGACAAGGTATGGCATGAGCTGGCATTCGGCTTGGAGAGCCTTGGCTGCGATAGTGCCACAATCCGGCTTCGCGTTGCCGAGATGGCAAGCTTCTTCGGTATCCATACCTGGTTTCGCAAAAATGTATCGGAGCTGTCCGGCGGACAAAAGCAGCTGCTCAATCTGGCGTCCATCATGGCTATGCATCCGTCCGTGCTCATCCTGGATGAGCCCACCTCCCAGCTCGATCCGATTGCGGCATCGGATTTTCTGGAAACGGTAAAGAAGATCAACCGCGAGCTTGGCACTACGATTATTATGACCGAGCATCGGCTGGAGGAGATCATTCCGATTACCGACCGGCTGATCGTCATGGACGAGGGAGCAATCATCGCGGAGGGCTCGCCTGAACAGGTAGGTGCTGCGCTAGGCCGCATGAAGCATCCGATGTTTCTGTCGATGCCGACGCCTATGCAAATCCATGCCGGCGTAGGCAGCAGCCTGCCATGCCCGGTGACGGTAAAGGAAGGGCGGCAGTGGCTTAATGCGTATATGAGCGGCAAAACGGCGGTCGTCATCGACATCATCGAAGAAAGCCCGAAGCAGGCATCAGTGCCTATTATTCAGTTCAAGGACGTATGGTTCAAGCATGAGAGGAATGGTCCGGATGTGATCAAGGATCTGTCCTTTGCCGTCGAAGCGGGGCAGTTTTATTGCCTTGTAGGAGGCAACGGAACCGGCAAGACGACAACGCTATCGTTAATGAGCGGCATTCTGCAGCCCTATCGGGGCAAGATTCTAATCGGCGGAAAAAATCCGTTGAAAATGAACGCAAAAGAGCTGTTCACGAACAATGTTGGCATTCTGCCGCAAAATCCACAAACGCTGTTCGTCAAAAAAACCGTCCGCTTGGATTTGTACGAAATGCTGTCCCAGACCGCGTTGACCAAAGAAGAGAAGGAAAGCAAAATCAATGAAATGGTTGCCTTTGCGGAGCTGGACCATCTGCTGGACATGCATCCTTATGATTTGAGCGGAGGCGAGCAGCAGCGGGCTGCCCTCGCGAAGGTTCTGCTCCTAGAGCCGCGGATTCTGCTGCTGGATGAGCCGACGAAAGGCTTGGACGGCTTCTTCAAGGAGAAGCTCGCACGGTTTCTTCAGAAGCTGAATGCAAGCGGGGTCACGATCGTCATGGTCTCGCATGACGTTGAGTTCTGTGCCAAATACGGCGAGGTATGCTCGATGTTTTTTGACGGCAGCATCATTACGACGAACACGGCAATCCGTTTTTTTGCAGGAAATAGCTTCTATACGACGGCAGCAAACCGAATGGCTAGGCATATATGGAGCGATGGCGTAACGATAGAGGGTGTAATTGAGCGATGCCAGAAAAGCCGTTAGCAGGAACCCGGCTCAGCCGCCGCACGTGGCTGGCTGCCGTACTTATTCTAGTGGTCATTCCGGCCACGATTGTATTCGGCATCGTGGTGCTGGATGACCGGAAATATTATTTCATCAGTCTCCTGATCGTCTTGTATACGATGCTCCCGTTTGCGCTCGTGTTCGAGAAACGAAAGCCGCAGGCGCGCGAGCTGATCGTCATAGCTGTATTGGCTGCGATTGCCGTTGCGGGAAGATCAGCGTTTTTTATGCTGCCGCAGTTTAAGCCGGTTGTGGCAATCGTTATTATTGCAGGCGTAAGCTTTGGCGCGGAAGCGGGTTTTCTGGTGGGGGCGACCGCGGGGTTCGTTTCCAACTTCTTCTTCGGGCAAGGACCATGGACGCCTTGGCAAATGTTCTGCTTTGGCATTATTGGCTTCCTTGCAGGCATTTTGTTTCAGAAGGGGCTGCTGAAGAAAACCAAGCTTTCGCTATGCGTATTCGGAGGGCTGTCCACCTTTTTTGTATATGGCGGCATTATTAACGCGGGCTCCGTCACGATGTTCTCATCCGAGTTTTCTTGGAAGGCGCTGGCTGCTTCCTATGTGTCCGGCTTCTGGTTTGACATCGTACACGCATCTGCAACGGTGTTGTTTCTATTCGTGCTCGCCCGTCCCATGCTTGAAAAACTGGATCGTATCAAAACGAAATATGGCCTAATAGAGCCAGGGGGCAAGTAGATAATGTGGCACTAGAAAGCCGTAACATGACAATAGGGCAGTGAGGAGATCGAGTTAGATTCTCCGCACAGCCCTATTTGTGAAATAGTATCTGTTTATTGAATGGCTTGCAGGTGCTCGCCAAGGCGGTCCCATGTTTCCGTAATACCTTGCTCCATGCCCATATTCATAACGGTTTGAAGCGATTCTTCGGATGGGTAAGTCGACCGGCTGACAAGCTTCGTCCTATTGCCTTCCAATGCTTCAAAGGTCATCGTAATATGAGGGGAAGGCATGCCTTCGGTTACATTGCCCTCTGCATCAGAGAAAAAGTCGACATAGATGATTTTTTCATTCGATACGATTTCTTCATAGACGGCCTTGCCCCATGATTCAAAACCGAAGAAGTCGCCTTGATTCTCGTCCACGCATTTCATGCAATAATGCCAGACGCCGCCTGGGCGGAAGTCCACTGAGCAGAACGGAACCTCCCAGCCGCGTGGTCCCCACCATTGCTTCAGATGCTCGGCCTGCGAGAATGCTTGGAAAACAAGCTCGCGCGGAGCGTTGAATACGCGCTCTAGAACGAGGACAGGACCTTCTACTCGGGATATCATTGCGTTCGACATTGTAACTCCTCCTTAGTTTTGGTCAGGCTTGGTATCCTTTTGTTGCGAGCTTTGCAGCTTCTCCAAATACTTATCAAGCGAATCAAAGCGTTCTTCCCACATTCGCCGGTAGCCTCCGAGCCAAGAGTCGAGGGCTTGGAACGGGACAGCGCTAAGCTGGTAGTTCCGGCGATTGGCGTCGGCGTGTACCTCAACGAGCCCGGCTTCGAGCAGGACCCGCAGATGCTTCGAGGCTTGTGGCTGGCGAAGCTGTAATCGGTCGGCGATATCTCCAACCGTCAACGGACCGTTAAGCAACAGCTCTACAATGCGTAAGCGGTTCGGTTCGGCCAGTGCGCTAAATGTTGTAATCTCCATTTAGGCCACCTCTTTCTTATGCTGCTAGCCGTTGTTATATTTAAAATATACTCCAGTTTGAATATTCTTGTCAAGGAATATTCAAACTGGAGATACACTTTCCAAATTAGATATCCTTTAAAAGCATTTATTGGAATTCCTGCAAAAAAATTAGATTCCATAAAGGCCGCTTACCTATGCCGTAATAAAACAAAAACCCCGCGTCAGTTAGCGGGGCATTATTTACAAGTTTCGCTGTCTTATTTCGTCCACTATCGCTAACGCTTCTCGTAAATGCTCCACGCTACCGCCGTCATTAAACTTCTCCACTAATTCTGCAACAAATAGAATATCATTTGCTGCTCCGTAATCATTTACTGTATGTGCTAACGCTTCATATACGACRGGTTCAAGGGCTTGGCTATCGATGCGGGTTATATACGTTCCGTCCCATGAAATAATTCGCTCTAAGCGCTTGCTCGCATCTTCGAGCGATAAAGTCAGAGGGGGCCTGCTTGCGAATGCGTCGGGAAACAAAGTCTTAAAGGAGATCCCAACAATAATCAACACGGCTAGAATAATAGCGATTAGATCGCGTTTTAAATTCGTAGACATGGAAGCATGCCTCCTAAAGATCATTTACATATTTTATAATACTAAATCTCTTATTGTGTAACAAACAATAGTTTTCCTGCGACATATGTAAATGAAGGATAACTCTTCTATATATTCATTTTGGTTCAAGCCCCGCCGATATAATATACAGGTAAAATTTATGAGATATGTAAGTTTTACGAATAATCAATTGGGGTGGACTAGAAATGCATTGGTACACAGAAGTCATGAAAAATTATGTGGGGTTTACCGGCAGGGCACGGCGCTTGGAGTATTGGATGTTTTTCCTCGTGAATGCTCTTATCTCCATCGCGCTTGTCATTGTCGAATCGATCGTGGGTATGCCTGGTGTAATATCGGGTCTTTACTCGCTGGCGGTGCTGCTGCCGTCATTAGCGGTAGTGGTCCGCAGGCTGCATGACATTGGAAGAAGCGGACTCTGGATATTCATCGGAGTAGTTCCTGTTATTGGTGCCATTGTGCTGTTGGTATTCTCCTTTATGGAAGGCGATTCAAACACGAATAAATACGGTCCTAACCCAAAGCTCTACGGTTAATATAGATTAAACGAACAAGACGAGAGCCCATCATTGGAGCTCTCGTTTGCTTTTAAGTCTATTGCGCGCGACCTTCTTTGAGCATTGCTACCGTTTTGTCGATGCGCCGCAGGCGGGTTTCTGCCGTCTTCGCCTCTTCAATTGCTAGTACGAGCCGACGTTTGTTGCTATAGGACAGACCCGTGAAAAACGCGTTTGCCTCTGCTTCCGCTTCAAGTGCGGCAGCAAGGTCGCTTGGCACAGTAACTTCACGCGGTGCATGGTCCAGCTCAATATCTACGGCAACTTCTTCCCCGGCAGCGACACCAGCTCCTTTTCGATTCTCCGCGCTTAAAGGAACCATGAACCGGCCGCCCATTGTGGCAACTGTGGTACGGTAGCTGTAAGCATTGATCGTGATAGTCACAGCGGGCTTCTTGCTTGTGCCAAGCGCTGCTACGATCTCCTCAGGCACGGCGAAGCCCGTTGCGGTCTTGCCGCCAAGCTCAATAACGGATTGGAATTTCATAAGTGATGCCTCCATAATTATTCGAATGGTTAAGTGGATTCCTTAATGCAAAATCTGGCCGTCAGTTAACGGAATTGGCGAAGGCTTGCCGATCAAATAGCTCTATGCTAGAGAAATAGGCTGCGATTGGCAGTCTGCCAGCTCTTCTTTGTCTTCGATAAGACTACGTCGCCGAATGCCTGCGAGGTTTTGACGGCAGCAGCGTTGACCCCTGTAAATTTTAAAAACACGATATAGAATGGAATCCTACGTTGAGTTGCATGCCTCATAACGTTTATAATAATACGATAATATTAAAAAAGAAAAGGTGTCATTCATGAGCATATTAAATGTAGAACGATTAAGTCACGGCTTCGGGGATCGCGCGATCTTCAACGATGTATCCTTTCGCCTGCTGAAGGGCGAGCATATTGGGCTGATCGGAGCCAACGGCGAAGGCAAATCGACCTTTATGAACATTATTACTGGCAAGCTTCAGCCCGATGACGGCAAGGTGGAATGGTCGAAGCGGATGCGCGTCGGTTATTTGGACCAGCACGCGGTTCTGAGCAAAGGTTCGACGATTCGCGACGTGTTGAAAGGAGCTTTTCAATACCTGTTCGATATGGAGCAGGAGATGAACGATATGTACGGCAAGATGGGCGATGTTACGCCGGAGGAGCTTGAGAAGCTGCTTGAGGACGTAGGAACCATACAGGATACGCTGACGAGCCAGGATTTCTATCTGATTGACGCAAAGATCGAAGAAACGGCACGCGGCCTTGGGCTGACTGATATTGGGCTGGACAAAGATGTAAACGATCTAAGCGGCGGTCAGCGCACAAAGGTTTTGCTGGCAAAGCTGCTGCTTGAGAAGCCTGACATTCTGCTCCTGGATGAGCCTACCAACTATTTGGACGAGCAGCATATCGAATGGCTGAGGCGTTACCTGCAGGAGTATGAGAATGCGTTCATCCTTATCTCGCATGATATCCCGTTCCTTAACAGTGTTATTAACTTGATTTATCATATGGAGAATCAAGAGTTGAACCGCTATGTTGGAGACTATGAGTACTTCCAGCAAGTGCATGAGATGAAAAAGCAGCAGCTGGAATCAGCGTTCAAGCGGCAGCAGCAAGAAATTGCCGACTTGAAGGATTTCGTTGCCCGCAACAAAGCGAGCGTAGCGACACGGAATATGGCCATGTCCCGCCAGAAGAAGCTCGACAAGATGGACGTCATCGAGATTGCGAAGGAGAAGCCAAAGCCGCAGTTCAACTTCAAGGACGGAAGAACATCAGGCAAGCTAATTTTCGAAACGAAAGAGCTTGTGATCGGTTATGACAGCCCGCTGTCCCGTCCGCTTGATCTGCGCATGGAGCGCGGACAGAAAATTGCGCTCGTTGGCGCGAATGGCATCGGTAAGACTACGCTGCTGCGCAGCATTTTGGGCGAGATTCAGGCCATATCGGGAACGGTTCAGCGCGGAGAGCATCAGCAGGTCGGTTATTTCCAACAGGAAATGAAGGAGACCAACTACAGCACCTGTATCGAAGACGTATGGAAGGAATTCCCTTCTTACTCGCAATTCGAAGTACGCGCTGCGCTGGCGAAGTGCGGTCTTACGACGAAGCACATTGAAAGCAAGATCGCCGTGCTAAGCGGCGGCGAGAAGGCGAAGGTGCGTCTGTGCAAGCTGATCAACAGCGAGACGAACCTGCTCGTGCTCGATGAGCCGACGAATCACTTGGATGTGGATGCAAAGGATGAGCTGAAGCGTGCGCTCAAGGCGTACAAAGGCAGCATCCTGCTGATTTCCCACGAACCGGAGTTTTACCGCGATGTCGTGACGGATACGTGGAATTGCGAATCCTGGACGACGAAGGTTTTCTAAATCGTCTTATCCGAAAGCCTGCCTAATCGCTCAGGATTAGGCAGGCTTTTTTTGTAGCTGACTGGCATTTAAGCAAAAATAAAGCAAAGTAGGTTAAACGGAATGACTATTCGCGATCAGCAAATTTACCGGTTTAGTGAAGCGCCGATTTGGGAGCTGCAGCGTGCCTATTTCGAAGAGCAGGGAATAAAGGCATGGCAGCGCGAGGAAGTGCCGCAATATATTACGAGCAATCCGGTCATGGCGACTGCGTATGCCGAAATGATATTCGGCTTCCTTCAAGACAGGGCGGCGCAGGGCAATATTTTGGAGAGGGTTACGATCATTGAGCTTGGGGCAGGCTCGGGCCAGCTGGCGTTCCATGTGCTGAAGGAGCTATCGGCGCTTGTTGCGTTCGCGGAATTGGCGCTTCCGCCGTTTCGTTATGTCATGACTGATTTACCGGCTAAAAATATAACCTTTTGGCAGCAGCATCGCAGCCTAATGCCATTCGTAGAGCAAGGCCTGCTTGACTTCGCGCAATTTGATGCGACCAAGGATAGCGAACTGCATTTGGCGGAATCGGGCGAAACGATTAGCGCGGGACAATTGGAGCAGCCGCTGCTTCTGATTGCCAACTACTTTTTTGACAGTATTCCGCAAGAGCTGATCTATGTCGATGAGGGCCTAATCTATGAATGCCGTGTTTCCCTAAGTGTGGGAGAGGGGGAGGCCGAATCTGAATCCGAGGACAGGCTGGGGAGACTCAAACCTGAATACCATTATTGCAGAGCTGGCGAATACGAACAAGATAGCTACCCTTACCGAGAGGTAATTGCGCTGTATAGGGAGCAGCTTGAAGATTCGCACATTCTTTTCCCCATTGCGGGACTAGCGTGTTTAGAGCGGCTTGGGCAATTATCGCAATCAGGGTTTGTCCTGCTGACGGCAGACAAAGGCGACCATCGGATCGAAAACTGGGCATTCGCCGAACCTCCTAAGCTGATTCACCACGGGAGCTTTTCCTTGACGGCGAATTACCATGCGATCCAGCATACGTTCGAGCAGAGAGGCGCACTTACTTATTTCACTGAGCATCATTATAAAAACTTGAATGTGGGCTGCATACTGATGGTGGATCAACCTGCGGGGTTCATACAGACCCGCCTTGCCTATCGCCGCTATGTCGAGCGTTTCGGCCCTGATGATTTTTTCAGCTTAAAGCTTTGGTTCGATGAGCATCTGGGTACGCTGGAGCTTTCGCAGATACTGGCTTTCTGGCGCCTTGGCCGCTTTGATCCGCAGCTGTTTCTGCAAAGCGCGGGCCGCATCGATGCTTTGCTGGAAGAATGCGGAGAAGAAGAAGCAGAGGATTTAAGGCAGGGCATGGTTACGATGTGGCAAGGGTATTATCCGCTGGATGAGCGGCAGGATTTAGCGCTTATTTGCGCGATGCAGCTTTATCAGCTGGAGCTGTACGAGGCTGCGGGAGACTTTTATGAAAAGTCGCTTGCCAGCCACGAGGGGACAGCCGAAACATTGTATAGCATGGCGATCTGCTGCTATGAAATGGAGCGGGAGGCAGAGGCGCTGCAATATGCGGAACGCGCGCTTAGACTGGAACCTATGCATGAAGGAGCGGCTGCGCTGCTTGCACATTCGGAATAAATAGAAAGGCGGGTCAGCATCGTTTGCTGCCCCGCCTTTTTTGCATACGAGCTTGCTCCTCTACGCTCTTTGGCACAGATGTTATTCCTCAGCGCCTTCAAGTACGTCTTCGAATGACGAATTGGTCATGAGACCTGTCCGATGGCAGGCGGCTCGGAAACGGAATCAGCTTCTGGATTGCGGCTGCAAGCGGTAATGCTTGGGGCTTACGCCATAGAAGGCACTGAAATGCCGCGTGAACGGATGGATGGAGGTGTATCCGAGCCGTTCGGCGATGGCGGTTACGCTAATCTCGCTCTCCAGAAGCAGATGGGAGGCGCGCCTCATGAGCAGCTTATGGTGGTAGGCTTTCGGCGTCAGTCCGGTCTCGCGCAGAAACAACGCGTGGAAATAGGTTCGTTTCAGGCCGCAGAAGGTCCACCACGTTTCAACCGGCTCGCGCTGCTCGGGGTGATCATTCAAATGGGCAAGTAAGCGGACGATTCGGTAATCGGTCGGTTGATGCGTATGGATGGTGTTATGCCAGCTGAGAACCCATGCATACAGAAGGCTGTTCATCATCTCTGTCCGATAATACACCGCGTTATGGTAAAGCTTCGAGAGCGTGACCAGCGACTCATACAGCTCCGGATAGGGCTGCAAAGAAAAGACAGAGGGCAGGCTGTCCAGCTCATCGCAAGGAAATGACAACGCTGTCTCGCCAAGCTCGAAGGGCTCCGGCGCATAGATGAAGGTTCGATTGGCAGAGACAGGCTGAGCCTCGCTCCATAGATCGAAATAAAGATTATGCGAGGACAATGGATGATCCGGCGAAATATGAAAGGCATGCTGCTCCCCGGGCCTTAGAAAGATAAGCGTGCGGTTCTCGATCGCGTAACGTTTTCCGTCAATCTCCATTTCTCCGGGCCCGTCGGTGAAAAGATGGAAGGCATAAACGCTGCATACCCGCAGCTTTTCGTTCGAACTTCCATCGTAGAGGTAGTACATCGAGTCTCCGACATGAGGGGTCATTTCGTTCAGGTTTCTCACAACAGCCCAGCCTCGCCTTCCTGTTTCCTGAAATTTAGCGGATGATTTGATAAATTTATGGATCGTTAATCAAATACGATATGGTATGTAAATGATACAATAACTGCATTATTAAGAATAGATCCTAACGCAATATTACGGATAAATTATCAACAGATGTAGATGAATCGATAGTGGGATGCTGGCTGTTAAAAGGAGGTATGCTCTTGCGGTTTAAAGATAAAGTCGTGCTTGTCACCGGCGGGGGCTCAGGGATCGGCGAGGTAAGCGCGCAGCTGTTCGCCGCGGAAGGCGCGCATGTTATTGTAGCGGATCGGAATGGAGCGGAGGGGCAGCGCTCGGCCGATGAACTATGCAAGCGCTATCCAGCATTGAAAGGGCTTCCACGCGCAGTTGCGATGGAGACGGATGTCTCGCGGGAGACAGATGTTGAAGCCGTGCTGGATCGAACGGTCCAGATGTACGGCAAGCTCGACGTGCTGTTTAATAATGCGGCTGTCATCTGCTCCAAGCCGCTTGAAGAGATTAATGAGCGCATGTTTGACCAGCTGTATGCCGTTAATGTGAAAGGCGTTTATTTGATGATAAAGCATGCCATTCCGCATTTGCGCAGGTCAAAAGGGAGCGTTGTTAATATGTCCTCCCTTAACGGGCTTATCGGACAGAGGCAGAATCCAATCTACGCCGCCTCCAAGGGCGCTGTCATCGCATTGACCAAATCGCTTGCGCTGGATTATGCGCAGGATGGCGTAAGGCTCAATTGCGTATGCCCGGCAGGGGTAATGACGCCGCTGCTGGACGAGTGGACGAGGCAGCAGCCGAATCCAGCCGAAGCGGTCCAATCTCTGAATGCGATGCATCCGCTTGGAAGGCCTGCAACCTCCGAGGAGGTTGCCCAAGCTGTGCTGTTTCTGGCATCCGAGCAGGCAGCATTTATTACCGGAGTTGCCCTGCCCGTCGAAGGCGGCGCCTCGCTCGGCTATTAAACGAAATCAAGGGAGAGCTTACGATGAAAATTACAAAAGTAGAAACGTTTGTGCTGCATGTGCCGATTGACCCGCCGATTACTGATGCCATTAATGTTGCGACACATTGGGGATTGTCAGGCGTTCGCATTTATACGGATGAGGGCTATGTCGGTTATGGCTATACAGGAACCTGCGCGCATGGCGACGATATGATCGTGGATACGATTGACCGTTATTATGCGCCTGAGCTGATCGGCAAGGACCCTTTTATGGTGAAGGAAATTTGGGACACGCTGCGTTTTGGCAAAATGCACTGGATCGGTCGTGCGGGCATCACGCACATGGCGCTGGCGGCAGTTGATATCGCGCTTTGGGACATTATGGCGAAGGCGTCAAACAAGCCGCTGTGGCAATATCTTGGCGGTCATAAATCGAAGGGCATCAAAGCATACAACACGAACGGAGGCTGGCTGAACTGGTCGAAGGAGCGTTTGCTTAAGGACGTCACGGATATCGTCGAGCAGGGCTTTACCGGTGTCAAAATCAAGGTCGGCAAGTCTAATCCCCATGAGGATTACGACCGGGTGAAGGCCGTACGGAAGGCGATTGGCGACCAAACGATCTTCATGATCGACGTGAACCAGCAGTGGAACATTAACACGGCGATGACGTGGGGCAAGAAGCTGGAGGAATTTGATCTGTTCTGGCTGGAGGAGCCGCTTAACCCGGATGATATTATGGGCCACAAGAAGCTGGCCGACGCGTTGAACGTACCAATCGCGCTGGGTGAGCATGTGTATTCGAAATATGCTTTCCGTGATTATATCCATCAAGGCGCCATCGAATATTGCCAGGTTGACGTGACGCGGGTTGCAGGCATTACGGAATGGCAGCAAGTCGCTGGACTTGCAGCCTCGTACGACATTCCGATCTGTCCGCATGTCGGCGATATGGGACAGATTCATCAGCATCTGGTAGCTGCTACGCAAGGGGCGATCATGCTGGAATACATTCCATGGATTAGATCCATTTTCGTTGAACCGGCTACCGTCGTTAATGGACAGTACGTATTGCCGGAGATGCCGGGAGCGTCTACCGAAATCATTCCTCGTTATTTCGACGAATATCGGATCAGATAACGGAGGAGAGGAGGATGTCTATGAGACTGCAGGGTAAAATCGCGCTCCTGACCGGAGCCGGCTCAGGAATCGGAAGAACGACCGCTGAGCTGTTCGCCAGAGAAGGCGCGACGGTGATTGTGAATGACATCGATGAAGCCAAGGGGCTGGAAACGGCTCAAAGCATCCAAGCAAGCGGGGGGAGCGCACTGTTCCTGCACGCTGACGTTACGGATCCCAGCTCGGTACGCGAGATGATCGAAAGCGCGATGCAAGCCTACGGAGGAATCGATATTCTATTCAACAACGCCGGCATTAGCGGTGTCGGTGCCATTCATGAGATTGAGCCGGAGGCATGGGACCGCGTGGTACAGGTTAATCTGCGCGGGGTATTCCTGCCGTCGAAGTATGTGCTGCCTTACATGATGGAACGCAGATCCGGCAATATCATCAACATGTCCTCCTGCATCGCGGAGATTGGACTGGCGCGGCGGGCATCCTACTCGGCAACCAAAGGCGCGGTGCTGGCGCTGACCAAGTCCATGCAGGTCGATTATGCCAAATACAACATACGCGTAAACGCGATATTGCCGGGAACGATTATGACGCCGTTCGTCGAACAGTATTTGCAAAGCTCGTATGACGATCCCGAAGCGGCTATCGCGGCCATTAAAACAAGGCAGTTAAGCGGTCATTTAGGAAAACCGGAGGATGTAGCGAATGGGGTGCTGTTTCTAGCGTCCGACGAGTCCTCCTTCATGATGGGCTCCCCGCTCTATATGGACGGAGGCGTCGTATTCGGCAAGGATGCTTGATGAAAGAGAAGCGAGAGGATGATGGGACAAGATGAAGCTAGTCACGATAGAGCATGAAGGACAGTTTAAGCTGGGCATCAAACGGAATGAAGGCATTTTTAATATTCATGCAGCGCTTGAACGGTTTCCGAGCGCGGGCATCTCCAGCGATGTAATGGCTGTAATTGAAGGCGGAGCGGAGAGTCTTGCCTTGTTGGCCGCATACGCGGATCACGTGCTTGAGTCGGCGGATACCCTTGATGGATTGCTTATTGCCGAGGAGAACGTTCGCTTCGGGCCATGCGTCACGAGGCCGAATAAAATCATTTGCGTCGGCTTGAACTACAGGAAGCATGCCATAGAGACGAATGCGCCGATCCCTCAGTATCCCATTCTATTCAACAAGTTCAATAACACGCTTACGGGGCATCGCGAAGATATTGCGCTGCCGGAGCGTGTCACCTCGCAGGTGGATTATGAGGCGGAGCTTGTCATTGTCATCGGCAAGACAGCTAAGTATGTAAGCAAGGATGAGGCGCTGCAGCATGTGTTCGGCTACTGCAACGTCAATGACCTGTCGGCTCGCGATCTCCAGATGCGGACCCAGCAGTGGCTGCTCGGCAAAAGCTGCGACGATTTCAGTCCGCTCGGTCCGTACCTTGTAACCGCGGACGAGATTCCGGACCCGAATAATCTTGAGATCAAATGCATCGTGAATGGCGAGATCCGTCAGCAATCCCATACATCCGATATGATTTTCCCTTGCGACGAGGTTGTGAGCTATATTTCGCAGCATATGACGCTTACGCCAGGCGATATTATTCTGACAGGCACGCCGGAGGGTGTCGTCCTTGGCTATCCGGAGGATCGCCGGGTTTATTTGAAGGACGGAGACGTCGTTACCATTGAAATCGAAGGCTTAGGCAGCCTGACCAACCGCCTCATTAGTGAAGTCAATTCGAATATATAGCTAAGGGATGGATACAGCATGAATCAAGCGAGGCTTTGGTATAACGGACCGGGAGCGGGCTGGAAGCAAGGACTGCCGATCGGCAACGGAAGAATAGGCGCCGTCATTTATGGGGGAGCCGCGCAGGAAACGTGGAGCATGACGGAGCTGACCTATTGGTCAGGAAAGCCGGAACGTATTCCGGGCAGCGGCAAAGGGAAAGCCGGGCTTGAGGAAATGAGGGCTGCTTTTTTTAATGGAGACTATAACGAAGGCGATCAGTTGGCCAAGCAAATGCTTCAGCCCAAGAAGCAGAATTTCGGGACGAATCTCTCCGTATGCGATGTAGAGCTTCGGTTCGGGCCGGAGGGCGAAGAGCTGAAACGCGAGCTTTGCTTGGAGAGTGCGATTGCGACCGTTTCCTATACGCGTGAAGGCAGCAGCTTCATCCGCGAGACGTTCGCGACCCACGCGGACGGCATCGTTGTATCGCGAATAAAAGGGGAGCAGCCGGGCGGGATATCCTTCTCGCTCTCCGTGAAGGGGCGTACGGGACATTTCTCTGCTATCGCCACGAATGACGATACAGTCGCATTCTATGGGCAAGCAACGGAAGATATGCATAGCGACGGATCATGCGGCGTATTTTGCCGTGGGCAGGTAAAGATTGTGCCCGTGGGCGGCACCATTCGAAGCAGCGGCAGCGAGATTATCGTGACGGATGCCGACGAAGCTACCGTATATTTTGCAATCCATACCGATTATCGTCAAACGGACGACGAGTGGACGACGAGGAGCACGAAGCAGATAGCTGAGGCTATTGCCAAAGGCTATACGCAGCTTAAGGCAGATCATATTGCGGATTACAGCGCTCTGTATGCGCGTGTCTCTCTTGATTTAGGCGATACCGAGCATGACAAGCTGCCGACAGACGAGCGGATGCGGCGGCTGCAGAAGGGTCAGCAGGATGATCCGGGCTTAATCGTTTTGTTTTTCCAATATGGCCGCTATTTAACGATTGCCGGTTCGCGCGAGGATTCGCCGCTGCCTCTGCATTTGCAGGGCGTATGGAACGACGGCGAAGCGAACCGCATGGCTTGGAGCTGCGACTATCACTTGGATATCAATACGCAGATGAACTATTACCCGACCGAAATAAGCAATCTGGCGGAATGCCATGTCCCATTGATGAACTATATTGAACGGCTGTCCGTATCGGGCAGGGATGCGGCACAGGATTTCTACGGCTGCGAGGGCTGGGTGGCGCATGTATTCTCCAATGCATGGGGCTTCGCGGCTCCGGGCTGGGAGACAGGCTGGGGACTGAACGTAACGGGCGGCCTGTGGATCGCGATGCATGTGAAGGAGCATTATGAGTACGGTCTGGATCAGTCGTTCCTGACGAAGCAGGCCTATCCGGTTATGAAGGAAGCAGCCGCCTTTTTCCTTGATTATATGACGGTGCACCCAAGCAACGGCTGGCTGGTTACCGGGCCTTCCAATTCCCCGGAGAACAGCTTCTACACGAGTAAACGATCGGAGGGCCCTCAGCAGCTGTCGATGGGCTCGACGATGGATCAAGTGCTGGTAAGGGACCTGTTCTCTTTCTGCTTGGAGGCTGCCGAGTTGCTGGAGACGGATCTTGAGCTCCAAGAAAAGCTGCGGGCGGCAATTGCTTTATTGCCGCCGCTGCAGATCGGCAAGAACGGACAGCTGCAGGAATGGCTGGAGGATTATGAGGAGGCGCAGCCTGAGCATCGCCATCTTGCGCATCTGTTCGCGCTCTACCCTGGCAATCAGGTAACGCCGCACGGTACGCCCGAGCTCAGCGCAGCTGCCGAGCAAACGCTGATCCGCAGAATGACGGATGAGCTGGAGGATATTGAATTTACGGCGGTGCTGTTTGCAACCGGGTTCTCCCGGCTATTCAATGGAGACCGTGCGCTAAGGCATATCAACCACTTGGTCGGCGAGCTTTGCTTCGATAATCTGCTGACCTATTCAAAAGCAGGCGTTGCCGGTGCGGAGACGAATATATTCGTCATTGACGGCAATTACGGAGGTACGGCGGCTGTTGCCGATATCCTCCTCCAAAGCCATGCGGGCGAGATCCACCTGCTGCCAGCACTGCCTGCTGCGTGGGCGAACGGCTCATTCAACGGATTAAGGGCGAAAGGGAATGCAGAGGTTGGCGTTTCCTGGGAAGCGGGCATACTGACAGCGGCAACCATTCATGCGCATTCTGCCGTTCAAGTGAACGTCCGTTACGGCGACCGTACCGTGACTATCGCATGCGAGGCGGGTCAAACGTACGGACTGGACGCGAACCTTCGCCTCATCGATCACGAAGCGACAGCGAAATAGCTTATGAAAAGAGCGAACAGGACAACTACGAGCTTTATTAGTAGTTGTCTTTTCGCATCATTAGGTTATTATGAATGAGCGGGCTTTTAAAACGATGTAAGGAGCTCCAAATACCTATTATGTAAGCGCTATTATATAGAGAAGGGTGGGTTGGACGTGCCGAAGTACTCAACGATCTTCCGCAAATTTCTCGTTTCGTATTTAATTATATTAATTATTCCAAGCATAGCGGGTTATGTTTCCTACCGCACTTCGATTTCGGTAACGCAATCCATCTCGATCGAGAATAGCGTTACGCAGCTGCAGCGAAGCCAGGAAATATTGGAGAGAAGGATGGTCGAGGTCGAGGGTTTTACCCGTCAGCTCGCGTTGAATCCGGATTTAAATAAATTGATGAATGAGCGGAAGCAAGGCGACGAGGTTAATGTATACGGCATATGGAGCATGGTGAAGCAGGTTACGCCGTTTAGCCAAACGAATGATTTTCTGCAAAACTACTTTATATATTTAAATAATTATGACGTTATTTTCACGCAGGGCTCGGCATACTTCCGTCCGGAGCATTATTATCAAAACTTCCGCTACCCCGATCTTACGGTAGAGGAATGGAAGAAAGAAGTGCTGGGGCAGACTCATCGCAGCGAAATTATGCCGCTTCGCTCCTATATGAGCAATTCGAAGCAAACCTCGGTTATTACGTATATGCAGTCGCTTCCGCTGGACAGCTTCAGCGGTTCATCGCCGGCTACCGTGGTTGTCATTATTAACGAGGAGAATATATCGAACCTATTGGCAGGATTAGAGGACCGGTACGGCGGCTGGGCGCATATAAGCGACGCGCAGGGAAACACGATAGGCGTGCGCGGCATAAGCGAGACGGATGCGAAGAAGCTGTCTATGGATACGGAGCTTGACCCGGCCAAGACGAGCCAGTTCTATAATGACGATCTGGTCATCACGATTCATTCCGACAAGAACGGCTGGACCTATCGGGCGGGAGTTCCTCGCCAGGTGCTGATGGAGAATGCGAATCAAATCAAATATATTACGTGGCTGGTTACCGGAATTGCGATATTGCTCGGCTTGCTGGCTGGTTTGCTCTTGTCCTATCGGAACAGCGCGCCGATCAATCGGCTGCTTGGCGTCATGAAAGAGCATTTCGGCAAAGACGGCATCGCTGAGCGCAATGAGTATGATTTTCTGCAGGGCAATATATCCAACATGATTACGAGCAACCGGCAGCTTGAGCTTGAACTGAAACGCCAGCTGCCCTTGGTGCGCGACGGTTTCCTGAAACGGCTGATTGCGGGCGAGTTCCACACGACGGAGGAGATTGCGGCTGCCGCAGCCCAAGCGGATATGAGCTTTTCTTCCGACGGGGGTTACGTAGGCATTCTGCGAATCAATGGATATTCTGGCATGGACAGCGTTGAAATTCTGAATGAGCTCGCCGCGGCAAGATTGATTCTAAAACAAGCCTTAACGGATGCCGTTAACGAGCTGCCGATGACGGATCTCGGCTCCGACCGAATCGTAATGATATGGACGGCACAGCAGGAGGATGTAGGGGGCCCTGTGTGGAGACAGCAAATAAGCGAAACGCTTGAGAAGCTGGCACAGGTTGCGTATACGGAATACAAAATATCGGTTACGGCTGCGTTCGGAGACAGCTATCCGGCCATTATGGATGTAAGCCATTCCTACGAGCAGGCGAAGCAGATGATGGAGTACGCGGAGTTTTCCAGCAAAAACAGTATCATCTGGTTTAGCGATTCGCGGCTTGAAACGGCAACTTACTATTATCCGCTTGATATTGAGCAGCGCTTGATTAGTACGATTAGAGCGGGCGATCCCGATGAGGCGAAGCGGATGCTGCTGTCCGTTATGGAGAAAAATACGGAGAACCAGCAGCTCTCGCCGGAGATGAAGCAGCAATTGGTCGGCGAGCTGAAGGGCACGCTGCTCAAATTGCTTGATCAGAAGGCGTTTATGGAATCGGAGCTGCTGCACACGCTCAAGAATCAAATGATAGGCATTCAAGCCTCCGATGCGCTTAGCGCCATTCAAGACGAGATGATCGAGATCGTGAATGCGCTCTGCGGCGTTATTAATAGCAAGAAAAACAATGCGCATATTCAAATGGTTGAGGACATTAAACATTTTATCGCGGAAGCGTACGGCGATTCTGAGCTGACCTTATACCGCATCGCGGAGAAGGTGGAGCGCCCGGAGAAATATATTTCGCAGCTGTTCAAGGAGGTGACGGACGTGAACGTATCCGATTATCTCGAGATGATCCGGATTGAGCAGGCCTCCTTGCTGCTGCGAACCGATGCTTGCACGGTGGACGAAATTGCGGCACGCGTAGGCTATAACAGCTCACATTCCTTCCGCAGAGCATTCAAACGGGTGATGGGCGTTGCGCCAAGCTCCTATAGACAATCCATAAATATATAAGCGTTCTGCCGCGCTTGAGGCAAGGAGTGGGAGAAGATGAAAAATAGTCAGATCCGCATACTAGCGGCTCTATGCATCATCATAGTGACTCTGTCGTCATGCAAGCTGGGCGGCGGAAACGAAGAGCAGGAGAGTGGCGGCAAGCCTGCTCCAGTAGAGATTAATGTGTTCGCTCAGCAGGAGACGGGCATCGATCTGCGTACGAATGATTTCACCAAGCTGCTCGAGAGCAAATTCAACGCGCAGATTAATTGGGATAGCATTACGCCGGACGGAGCCAAGGAGAAGCGCCAAATATCGCTCGCTGGCGGAGATTATCCAGATGCCTATATTTTGACGGCATATCTGGACCAGTTCTCGCAGTCTGATTTGCTGAAGTACGGGAAAGAGGGCGTTATCCTTCCGCTTAACCAGCTTATTGAACAATATGCCCCCAACATTAAGGCAGCTATGGAGAAGGATCCGACCTTGAAGGCGTTCAATACGGCTCCTGACGGCAATATCTATGGTCTGGTCGCATACAGCGAGTGCTTTCATTGCTCTTATCCGAACAAAATGTGGGTGAATACCGAATGGCTCTCGAAGCTCGGTTTAGCGATGCCCACAACGACCGCGCAGTTCAAATCGATGCTCGAGGCGTTCAAGAAATCGGATCCGAACGGGAATGGGATGGCCGACGAGATCCCGCTAAGCGGCTCCATCGAGGATTTTGGGGTTCGTATCATACCCTATCTGATGAACGGATTTATTTATGACGACGACCGCAATTATTTAGCGATGAGCAGCGGTAAAGTGGACACGGTGGCGAATAAGCCGCAGTGGAAGGAAGGGATCGCCTTCATTAAGTCGCTTTATGATGAAGGCTTGATTGATCCGGGAGCGTTTATTCAGAATGCGGAAGCGCTCAGAAGGATCGGCGACAATGCTGGCGCACCGGTATTGGGTGCGGTCGCGAGCATGCACCCGGCTATATTTACGAGCGAGCGGCTGAAGGATTATGCACCGATTCCGCCGCTTGCCGGACCGTACGCATCCCATGCGACTTTCGACGGGGGAGGCATACCGCCTGGCGCGAAATTCGTCATTACGAATAAAGCGAGCAAGGAAGCCCAAATCGCGTTAATTCAAATGGTCGATTACATCTACACGCCGGAAGGGCAGACGATTGCCCAATCGGGATTAGAGGGCATTGGCTGGAGGAAGCCCAAAGAGGGAGAGGCGGCGCTTGGCGAGGGTATAGCTCCGCAGTTCGCAAGCTTAATCCCAATAAATAACGCCAAGCCAACCAATTCCGGCTGGAGCGGGATGGCGCATTTCTATATGCCGAGGGAATATCGTGACAGCTGGGTAGCGAGCAAGGATATTTATGCGATTGACGGCTATGAACGAAGGCTAATCGAGGCGACGCAGCTTTATGAAGGCCATGAGCCCTCCGAAATGTTCCCGATTTGGACGATATGGCTGGATCCGGCGGAAGCGGACGAGGCGGGTATCCTGCAAACGAATCTGTCCAATTATATCGAGCAAAGCACGCTTCAGTTCATAACCGGCGATTTGAATTTGGACAAGGACTGGGACGGCTATTTGGCAGGGCTGGATAGCATGCAGGTTGGAAGGTATCTTGAAATTATGCAGAAAGCGTACGACCAATCGAATCCCAATAAATAGTTTTCCGATATATGAAATCCCGGCTGCCCGCGCAGCCGGGATTTTTTTGCGCTTTGTGCACGGTACAGCTGCATAAAGCTGATAAATGTACGCCAGTACGGGGATTTGCCCCCCTCGAATCCGAGTTTTTGTACGTAAAAAGACGCAAGTGTACCTGTTTGGAGCGGGTGCTTTTCTACTATGATCAGTCGTATAGAAAGCGCTATCATACATCAGCAGGAAGTTACTTAGGGGGGATTGTTCTGGAAAAAGAAATCGTACTGAATAATAAGTTGTTGAAGGCAAAGGGCAAGCGAAGCCTTGCGGAAGAAGCGGTGCGAAGCTTCAAGAAGCATTGGCAGCTGTACCTGATCATTATACCGCCAGTGTTGTTTTTTCTTATTTTTAAATATTATCCGATGCTGAATGCCGTGCTCGCCTTTAAGGATTACAACGTCATTAAAGGAATATGGGGCAGCCCGTGGGTAGGCTTCAAAAACTTTCAGCTGTTTTTTGACAATCCGATGTTCTGGCCCTTGGTCAAAAACACGATCTACGTCAGCGGATATTTATTGCTTGCAGGCTTTCCGATCCCAATCATACTCGCGCTGATGCTGAACGAGGTCCGCAACGGAAGATTCAAACGGACCGTACAGCTGGTCACCTTCGCGCCGTATTTCATCTCAACCGTTGTCATGGTGTCGATCATTATGCTGTTTTTGGCGCCGAGGCTCGGATTCGTCAACGTTGCTTTGAACTACTTCGGGCTCGATTCGATCAACTTCCTGGGAGAGGCCAGCATGTTCCGGTCGATTTACGTTTGGTCGGATATTTGGCAGACGGCAGGCTACTCAGCGGTTATTTATTTGGCGGCGCTGTCCGGCATTGATCCGACCTTGTATGAGGCGGCTAAGGTGGACGGAGCATCACGCTTCCAGAAGATCCTTCACGTAGATATTCCGGGCATTCTGCCGACCATCACGATTATTCTCATCCTGAACGTGGGCAGCGTCATGGCGATTGGCTTCGAGAAAATTTACCTGCTCCAAAACCCGCTTAATAAGGTGAATTCGGAAATTATCGCGACTTATGTCTATAGCGTCGGGCTGCTAAATGCCAATTACAGCTTTGCAACGGCGGTTGGCCTATTCAATTCATTGATCAATCTGGTATTACTATTCGTCGTCAACGGATTGGCGAAAAAATTCACGAAATCGAGCATTTGGTAAAAGGGGAGTGCGCCTATGGCATCGTCAAAAATAGCAACGCAGCAGGCACCAATCAGACAAACGATTAAAGATTCAACGGGCGATAAAGTCTTTTTGTTCATCGTGTACACGGTTCTCTTCTTGGTGTTAATCGCGGTCATTTATCCGCTCATTTATATTCTAAGCAGCTCTATCAGCAGCCCGGCAGCCGTAACCTCAGGCCGCGTCTGGCTGTGGCCCGTCGATATTTCCTTCAAGGGCTTCAAGGTGCTGTTCGACACCCCGCAAATTATGCAGGGCTATGGTAACTCGCTGTTCTACACGGCAGCGGGAACGATGATCAGCGTAGTGCTCACGGTCATGATTGCGTATCCGATGTCGCGCAAATCTTTTTTTGGCCGCAGCGTCATTATGATGCTCATCACGTTCACCATGCTCTTCAGCGGCGGCTTGATTCCAACGTATATGGTTGTGCGGGAATTCGGCATGATCGACTCCCGTTGGGCGCTGCTCATTCCGAATGCGGTGTGGGTATGGCAAGTCATTATCGCACGCTCCTTCTTCCAAAACTCAATCCCCGACGAGCTATTCGAGGCGAGCGAGATTGACGGATGCAGCGATATCCGGTTTATGCGCAGCGTCGTTGTGCCTTTATCCAAACCGATACTCGCCGTGCTCTTTCTGATGTACGGTGTTGGTCAATGGAATGCATACTTTGACGCATTGATCTACTTGAAATCGGCGAACCTGTTCCCGCTGCAGCTTGTCCTGCGGAGCATCATCATCATGAACAACAGCGCAAGCGTAACGGATGCCCTGAAGCAGGTGGAGAGGCAGCAGCTCTCCGAGCTGTTGAAATACTCGCTTATCGTGGTGGCGACGCTGCCGGTTCTAATCATCTACCCGTTCGTACAGCGATATTTCGTGCAGGGGATGCTGGTTGGCTCAGTAAAAGGATAATGAAACGATGGATCTGGAAGGGAGGTGGTCGCTTTGTAGTGTTAACGCAAGGCCAATGGCAATCCTTAATGAATCGATACGAAAAGGGAGCGAACAAAGATGAAAAAGAAGCTTTTGGGTTTGTTGGCAATCATGGTTGTAGCCAGCATGATGCTTGCTGCGTGCTCGCAAAATAATAAGCCTTCCAACACGGCGACCAACGCGCCGAATGCACAATCGGAAGAGACGGGAGATACCGCACCGGTTGAAGTTACGTTATTCGCCGTTCAGGAGCCAAACATTGATCTGGCAACGAACAAATTCACGAAATTCGTAGAAGAGAAATTCAATATCAAGCTCAAGTTCGAAACGACGCCGCCGGACGGCGCGAAGGAAAAACGTCAAATCTCGCTTGCGAGCGGAGACTATCCGGATGCTTATATGCTTCCAGGCTATGTCGATCAGTTCACGCAAGCGGATGTCGTGAAGTACGGCAAGCAAGGCGTACTCGTGCCGCTGAACGATCTTATCGATAAATATGCGCCTAACATTAAAGCCGCTATGGAAAAAGACTCCGATTTGAAAGCGTTTAACACAGCGCCGGACGGCAATATTTACGGCCTTGTCGCTTACAGCCAGTGCTTCCACTGTTCATATCCGAACAAAATGTGGATCAATACAAAGTGGCTGGATAAGCTGCAATTGGAAATGCCAAAAACGCCGGAAGAATTCAAAGCGGTATTGTCGGCGTTCAAAACAAAGGATCCTAACGGCAACGGCGTTGCTGACGAAGTGCCGCTTAGCGGCTCGATCGAGGATTTCGGCGTGCGCGTCATCCCGTTCCTTATGAACGGCTTCGTCTATGACGACGATCGCAACTACTTGAACCTGACTGGCGGCAAGGTGGAGTCGGCAGCGCTTAAGCCGGAATGGAGAGAGGGCTTGACGTATATCAAATCCTTATACGATGAAGGCTTGATCGATCCAGGCGCATTCGCGCAAAACTCGGAAGCATTCAAAAAAATCGGCGAAAACGGCGATGCTCAAATTCTTGGCGCCGGCGCCGGCATGCACCCTGCTATCTTCGTTAACATTGACGTAGGCAACAAAAACTCGGCGGACTACAATCCGGTACCGCCACTGACTGGTCCGCACGGATCATTCGCTACTCATGATGGCGGCGGCGTTGCTCCTGGAGCGAAATTCGTCATCACGAACAAAGCTTCCGAAGAACAACAAATCGCTCTCATTCAATTAGTGGATTACATGTTCACTGAAGAAGGCCAAACGAATGGTGCATCGGGTATGGAAGGCATCGACTGGAGAAAGCCGAAGGAAGGCGAAGTTGCCCTCGGCGATGGCGTAGAACCGAAGGTTGCAACGATTCCTGCCGTTGAAGGCGAAGCGCCTCGCAACGCGGGCTGGAGCGGAACGGCTCACTTCTATATGCCGCGGGAATACCGCGACAGCTGGGTTCAAGGTACGGATATTTATGATTCTGCCAACTATGAGCGCAGATTGTACCAAGCGACGCTGCAGTATCAAGGCCACGAGCCGAAGGAGCTTTTCCCGCTCTGGGCGATCTGGATTGATAACGCTGAGGTTGACGAGGCGAGCATTCTGCAAACGAACATTAAATCCTACATTGAGCAAAACGCGCTGCAATTCATTACAGGAAACAAAAACCTGGAGAAGGATTGGGATGCTTACGTGAAGGGTCTCAAGGATCTGAAGATCGACCGTTACTTGGAGATTTTGCAAAAGGCGTATGACCAATCGTTTAAGTAAGGCATAAGGCTTTCTAACTACACAGGATCAGGTTTTTATTGCGAGATAAAAGCCTGATCCTATTTTCTAAAAAAAGGAGATAAATAATGAATCTAATGATGAAAAAGACCCGGCTTTGGCTGCTTGTTGCCGTTCTGTTCGCGACCCAGCTAGGAATAGTGGCACCGAAAGGAAACGTAGCGGAGGCGGCCGATAACGGCCTGGCTGCAAAGCCATATATGGGCTGGAGCAGTTACAGCCTGCAGGTGTATACGGGGAACGGGCAGTGGATTACGGCAGATAATATCAAGGCGCAATCCGACGCGATGCATGAGAAGCTTCAGCCTTACGGGTATGAATATATTAATATAGACGCTGCTTGGAACGGAGGCATGGACGGGTATGGGCGTCCGATCCCAAGTACAACGCTATATCCGAATGGCCTGCAGGAGGTTATCGATTATGTTCATGCGAATGGGCAGAAGATCGGTCTCTATGGCATTCCCGGATTGTCGCCGCAGGCGTATGACCAGGATTTGCCGATTTACGGGGCTCCCGGCTGCTCGATGCAGGATATTGCGGCTCAGCCGATTCAGGAATCGGATTACTGGGGACTTGGCTATAAAATCGATTTCAACCAGCCTTGCGCGCAAAGCTACATAAACTCGATTGCCGATCTATATGGCGAATGGGGTATCGACTTCTTGAAGTTTGACAGCGTGACGCCGGGCTCGGGTATCTCGGATCTTTCCCTTGATGCGCGGGATGATGTCAAAGCATGGGCGCAGGCGCTTGCTCCGCACCAAATTTGGCTGGAGCTTTCATGGGCGCTTGATATCAAATACATCGATTATTGGAAGGAATATGCCAACGGCTGGCGTGTCGATTGGGATATTGAATGCTATTGCGGCGACGGTGGCTTAACGGCATGGCCAAGCATCGCCCGTCTATTCCCGAAAGCGGAGCAGTTCTGGCGTCATGCGGGACCAGGGGGCTGGAATGATTTTGACTCCTTGAATATCGGGAACGGCGCGATGGACGGCATTACGCCTGACGAGCGCAAGACGGCAATGACGTTCTGGGCTTTATCCTCCGCACAGCTATATATCGGCAATGATATGACCAATTTGGACGAATACGGCCTAGAGCTGTTAACGAATGAAGAAGTCATCGCTGTCAATCAAGCTGGCCGACCGGGTCATCCGGTATCGACTGCTACCGAGCAGCAGGTATGGTATGCGAATAACGGTGACGGCAGCTACACGGTTGGTCTCTTCAACTTAGGGAGCTCAGCAGCTACGGTTAACGTGGACTGGAGCGACATCGGCTTGACTGGACCGGCAACGGTTCGCGATCTTTGGAGCCATGAGGATCTTGGCACTTTTGATGACGGATATAGCGCCGTTAATCTGGCTTCGCATGCCTCGCGATTGTTCAAGGTAATGGCTCAGGACGGCACGGCGTCTGCGAATGACGATGATACCGGCATGAAATATACAGGCGATTGGACGCGTAACGGAGGCCAGCAGCTTCCCGGCGACAAGCAAAACATCGTTATCGATGTAACGGATGCGGCTGCGCTGAACAGCACGATCAGCCCCGTAACGGCGTCCTTCAACAAGAAGTCGTCGGAGCAGGCAGACGTGGCAACGGCAGTAACGCTTAATGGAAACACGCTTGCGAGCATCTCGAACAATGGAGCTGCGCTTGCGTCTGGCACGGATTATAGCGTTGCGGGCAATGAGGTGACGATTAAAAAGGAATATTTGGCGGGCAGAGCGGTAGGTACGGCGAATCTGACCTTCACGTTTAGCGGCGGAGCGTCTCAAACCTTGGCGATAGCCATTAGCGATACGACGATAAGGGACAGCCGCGTTACGCCTGCGACGGTAAGCTTCGATAAAAAGCCGGCGGCACAGTCTGATGTTGCGCTCACGGTTTCGCTGAACGGCAATACGCTGACTGGCGTGGAGCATGGCGGGAACGGCCTAGTCTTGGGAACGGATTATACGGTTTCCGGCACACAATTGACGCTTAAAAGCTCTTTTTTGGATACGTTTTCAACGGGAACGTCTGACTTAACCTTCTCGTTTAGCGCAGGCTCGCAGCAAAAGGTCTCGTTGGTCGTGCGCGATACAACGGTCGGAGGCTCGATATCCATTAATGATGACGATGCGTCTATCGTCTATACGGGCGGCTGGAATCGCAGCTATAACCGCAATCTTGGCGATTATATGGACGATGTGCATTATGCCGAAGCGAACGATAATGATTATTTCGCATATACCTTCACAGGAACGGGAATTGAATTCATAACCGAGCTTGATCCTTCGCAAGGCAGCATCGATATTTATATCGATGATCAATTCCAGCAGACGATCAGTACGTATAACATTGGAAGATTGGCGCAGCAGCCGGTGTTTAACATCACTGGTTTGGCAAACGGCTCGCATACGCTCAAAGCGGTGAAGAAATCGGGCTACTTCTTATTGCTTGATAAGCTGCGCGTTAGCGTGCCTGATCTGATCAGTACGACTACGGGAGACTTTGACAAAGCGGCAGGCCAGCAAGCGGATCTTACACTTGCAACGACAGGAGCCGGCAGCAGTCTAAGCGCTATTTCGAACGGTGCAGATGCGCTTGTATCCGGTACGGACTATACAGTGTCGGGCAACAGCGTAACGATTAAAAAAGAATATTTGGCAGCTCAACCGATCGGAACGTCGAGCTTGACGTTTGTTTTTGACGGTGGAGCCGTACAGACTTTATCTGTTGCCGTAACCGACTCGTCGGCATCGAACAGCACGATCAGCCCGGCAGCGGCAAGCTTTGATAAAAAAGCATCCTTGCAGGCCGATGTCGTAACGACAATGACCCTTAATGGGAATACATTAGCCGGTATCACTAACGGTGCAGCAGCGCTCGTATCCGGTATGGACTACACGGTTTCAAATGATGAGGTTACGATTCATAAGGCGTATCTTGCGGGATTGCCGAATGGCTCAGCAAACCTGAAATTCAGCTTTAGCGAGGGCGCATCGCAGACGCTGGCCGTCACGATTAGCGATACAACGGGGCAGAACAGCACGCTAAACCCAAGTGCGCTAAGCTTCGATAAACGCGCGGATGCACAAATGGACGTGGCGACGGCTATTTCCTTCAATGGAAACAGCTTGAGCGGAATTGCGAATGGGGCGGATGCGCTGCAAGCAGGCGCTGATTATCTAGTAGCCGGCGATCAGCTTACAATTAAGAAAGAGTACCTGGCGGGCAGGGCGAACGGCATGACGAATCTGACCTTGTCCTTTAGTGGCGGAGTGCCGCAGACGCTGGCGATTGCCGTAAGCGATACATCAAGAGGACGGCATGTCCTCGTTAATAACGACGACAGCGAAATTTCCTATAAGGGCGCATGGCAGCATGGACGCAACAGGGGCCTTGGCGATTATAAGGATGATGTGCAGTACACAGAAAACAACAACGATTATTTTGAATACCAATTTGCAGGAACGGGCATTGAGCTCATAACAGAGAAGGATTCCTCGCAGGGGGATATCGATATCTACGTGGATGGCGTATTCAAGCAAACGATCAGCACGTACAATTCGAGCAGACAAATTAGGCAAACCGTATATAGTATTCAAGGTTTGACCGAGGGTACGCATACGATTAAGGCAGTGAAGAAATCAGGCTATTACATGCTGCTTGATCTGCTCTCATTCCGAATCGCGGATATGATTAGCCCGGATTCGGGAAGCTTTGACAAAACAGCGCAGGCCGACGTGACGACAACGCTTCAGATCGATGGAAGCAACCTGCTTGGCATCGCGAATGGCGAAACGCCTCTTGCAGCAGGCACTGATTATACGGTCTCAGGCAGCGACATTACGATTAAAAAGGAATATTTGGCTGCACAGCCGGATGGCGCCGTCAGTTTGGCGATCTCCTACAAAGGCGACTTCCAAAAGGATCTGCACGGTACGGAAACGGATGGAGACTACGTGCAATACTCGTTCACAGGCACAGGCGTATCCTTGATTGCGCCGATGTCATCTGTACAGGGCGATGTCGACATTTATGTAGACAATGTGCTCAAGGAAACGGTGAGCGCTTATCATGCTAGCAGATTAACACAGCAGGAAATTTATTCGGTTTCCGGTTTGGCTAACGGTTCCCATACCATTAAGGCCGTTAAAAAATCCGGTGATTATATGCTGGTGGATGGAGTGAAATTCCAAGTAAATGCGGCAACACTGCCATCGCCAACACCTACGCCAACGGCAACTCCGTCGCCAACACCAACGGAAGCGCCAACTGCATCACCGACCGCAACGACGGAAACACCGACAGAAGCACCAACTGCATCACCGACAGAAGCACCAACTGCATCACCGACCGCAACGACAGAAGCACCGACCGCGACACCATCCGCAACGCCGACTCAGGCACCTTCGGCGCCTGGCACGGGCGGGAATGCTGATTCCGGCAAAGAGACCTTATCCATTGACGTTGGAAATGCCGGTAAAGCTGTTGTCACAAGAACGAAGCAAGCAGACGGCAAAAAGCAGGATATCGTGTCTTTGACAGCGGAGCAAGCACGTAAAGCGGCAGAGGGCATGAAAGAATTTGGTGTCCAAACGGCGAGCCTTGTTATTCCGGATGTGAAAGACGAAGTATCGCAAACGACTTTTAACCTGCCTAAGGACGCGAAGAAAATATTCGCAGACGCTCAGATCGGCCTGGAGCTTATGACGGAGAACGCGAAATTAGCAGTGGGAAGCGGTGTGCTAGCTGCTATGACGGAGGATCTGTTCTTCCATCTGACGCCTATTAAGGAAGAGACGAAGAAGCTTGAAACAGCTGGCAGGGCAAATCGGGAAGCATCTGTAAGGATAGTGGCAGGCAATGAGCAAGCAGCAGTCGTTGGCCGTCCGATGAGCATCGAAACTAACGCGCAAGGCGGTGAAGTCACCATTGTTTTACCGCTGAAGGATGCTAAGCTTAGCGAGGCGCAGTGGCAGGACCTTGCCGTGTACATTGAGCATAGCGACGATACGAAGGAGCTGCTTAAAGGGAAAATCGTTCCCTTTAATGATAAGGGCGACAAGGGGCTGCAATTCACGGTTCACAAATTCAGCTTGTTCACATTAATTCATGTTCCAGGCCTAAAGGATTCAAGTCTTGGCGCTGCGTATATGAATGGTTATGAGAACAGTATGTTTAAGCCTGACAATAAATTGACAAGGGCGGAAGTCGCAACGATTTTATCCAGAATCGTTAATCGGGAAGCAGCAGGAGCATCCGAGGTATCCTATAACGACGTGCTTGCGTCCAACTGGGCAAGGGACGCGATTGCAAAAGTAACGGGAATGGGCTTGATGCAGGGCTACACGAACGGCAGCTTTGGCGCAAGCAAAACCATCACGCGCGCCGAGATGGCGAAGCTGGTTTCCTCGCTTATCGGCGAGACGGATAAGACTGGCACAGGATTTAGCGATATTGCGGGGCACTGGGCGAAAGCCGATATCGAGAAGGTGCAGGCTGCCGGAATCATTAACGGGTACGTGGACGGTACCTTTAAGCCCAATCAGGCACTGACACGCGCGGAAGCGGCAAGCATCATCAACAAGGTACTGGGCAGAAGCGCGGCAAGTTCCTCGGTACAGTCACCATGGAGCGATGTGACTAGCTCGCATTGGGCGTATGGCAGCATTTTGGCAGCATCGGTTGAGTAGTTAGAACTGGGCTCAGCCAAAGGGGTAAACCAAGTGTTCAATCCCATAAAAGGAAAAGGAATCGTCCCGATAGGGTAAACCCGAGTAGGACAATTCTATAAAAGGAAAAAGGATTTGTCCCAAAAGGGGAAACCTGAGCATGGCAATCTGACCTTGCCATGAAATAGTAGACAGCAAGGAACCCGCAGTTACAACTGTTTGTCTAAATATCTATACTGCCCTACGTTGCATTTTCTGCAGTAGAATGGCCATTTAGATCGCCAACAACTACTCTACATTGCAGTTTCTGCAATGAAATCAGCAGATTCTAGTTTGTTTCAACGGTATTTCCGGTTTTCGTTGTACTTTGTACAACGTAGCCCCTCAGGTGGCAGCACATGTGAGGTTTCTATTGTACTTTCTACAGCGTAACTTCCACGATAGCTCAGACTATACTAGGTTACTCCAAAACCCTAGTAACGTCTGAGCTATGTTACGTTTCTTCAGTGTGGTTCCAATTTAGCGCGAACAACACTAAGTAACTCCCCTCCCCCAAGTAACATCCGCCCTACGTTG
>NZ_JBFRGD010000036.1:0-44048 GCF_052115165.1 Paenibacillus sp. 2TAB23 | reverse complement strand
CTTTCGGTAAAATAGTTTGCAGAATATTCGATAACCTAGTAGACTTTTTCATGAGGTCGCCTCGTTTCGGATGTTTGTAGGGGTACAAACAGTTTACCGAATAGGCGGCCTTTTTTCATTCCATTTTTTGGTTAATCAACAGACCTGCATGCCTTGCGACATCGACCGCCGCTCAGCCGGCATGGATGTCCCGCAAGTATGAGGATGTGCTGCCGGTAGACGTAGACGGAAGAAAACGGACGCATGGCGCGCGAACGAACTTTTGCCCGAACAGCAAGACCTACCGCCGCTTATCAAGCCAGCTTGCCCGCGTGTTAGCCGAACGCTATAAGGACCATCCGGCTCTGCTTATCTGGCATATCAACAATGAATACGGCACGCATTGTTATTGCGGTCAATGCGCGGCAGAGTTCCGTGAATGGCTGAAGGTGAAATACGCAACGCTGGACAAGCTGAACAGCGAGTGGAACATGAGCTTCTGGGGTCATACGGTCTATGAATGGGAGGAGATTGTTCCGCCATCCAACCTGAACGGTGATAACCGTAATTTTCAGCCGATGGCTATCGATTACAAAAGGTTTATGTCCGATTCGATTCTCGGCTGCTACCAGGGCGAATACGCCGAATTAAAGGCGATAACGCCGGAAATTCCAATTACGACGAACATATGGGGCTTATTTAACGGTCTAGATTTGAAAAAGTGGGGAGAAGCGATGGATGTTGTCTCCTGGGACAGCTATCCCCAAATGAATGAGCCGATGGGCAACGTGGCGATGCGCCATGATTATATGCGCGGCTTGAAGGACGGCAAGCCGTTCATGCTGATGGAGCAGACGCCGAGCCAGCAAAACTGGCAGCCATACAATAGCTTAAAGCGCCCAGGCGTGATGCGGCTTTGGAGCTACCAAGCGGTTGCGCATGGAGCCGATACGGTCATGTTCTTCCAGCTCCGCCGCTCTTTCGGGGCATGCGAGAAATACCATGGCGCGGTGATTGAGCATGTTGGGCATGAGGATACGCGGGTATTCCGGGAATGCGCGGCTCTGGGCAGAGAGCTGGGCGAATTAGGAGACCGTTTGCTCGATTCTGAGGTTCATGCCGAAGTAGCGCTGCTATTCGATATCGATACGTGGAACGCGGTTGAGATTACGAGCGGGCCGAGCGTGGATTTGAACTATTTGGATCAGGCGCAAAAGTATTATAAAGCGTTCTACGACCAAAACGTTGCCGTAGACGTACTCAGTCCGTTAAGTGATTTCTCCAGCTATAAAATACTCGTTGCGCCGGTGCTTTATATGCTCAAGCCGGGTGTAGCCGAGCGGATCGAGGCATTCGTGCAAAGCGGCGGCACCTTTATAACGACCTTCTTCAGCGGGATCGTCAATGAGAATGATTTGGTTACGCTTGGCGGCTATCCAGGCAAGCTTCGCAGCTTGCTTGGTCTCTGGGTCGAGGAAATCGACAGCCTGCTGCCTGACATGCGCAACAGCGTCAATATTGCCGAGGCTTTCGGCCATGTAGCGGGCATTTACGAATGCGGCTTGCTCTGCGATCTGCTTCATCTGGAAGGAGCGAGGGCAATCGGCACGTACGGCACTGATTTCTATGCGGGTATGCCAGCGCTCACGGTTCATTCCTTCGGAGAAGGCGAAGCGTATTACGTGGCGACGGCCCCTGAGCAGAAGCTGCTGGGCGATCTCGTCCAAACCTTGTGTGAAAAGCATCGGATTGCCGCTCCTTTTCAAGCGGATGCAGGCGTTGAGCTCGCTCAGCGGGTCAAAGAAGACCAGGTGTACACGTTTGTTTTGAACCATAATAGCCATTCGGCGGACATTTCACTCGGAAATACGGAGTATATCGACCTATTAACGAGCCGCAGGGTGAGCGAAAAGGTAAAGGTCGAGGCGCATGGCGTCATGATTCTACAATTGGCATAGCATATGAAGTTAAAAACCACGCTTCCGCTAGTCTCGAATACCTATTCGAGCAGGCGGGCTCGTGGTTTTTTTATGCTGAAATCCCCATGAAATGGCCTGTTTATCCATAAAAGTTTAAATCGTTCACTGTGCATTTCGCTATTTCGTTCACTGACTTTGCATTCTTACTCTTTCGCTCAAAACGTTGGGATCGTACAGTGAGAGCAGACCAAACAACATTAAATAGAAACGAATGCTGTGAGAGGAGACATCATCTGTATGTTGAAAAAAAATGGACTGCTTAAGGAACTTGTGACGAACCGCTTGCTCTTCCTTATGCTGCTGCCGGCGCTTATCTTCTTCCTAATTAACTCGTATGTACCCATGGTTGGCGTCTACTACGCCTTCACCCGATTCGACTTCAACACGAGCTTGTTCAACAGCCAATTCGTTGGGCTCGACAATTTTAAGTTTTTATGGAAATCAGGGGTACTTGCAAGACTTACCTTAAATACGGTCGGGTATAACGTTGTGTTTATTCTACTCGGTAACGTACTGGCCATTGCGCTGGCGATCCTTCTAAGCGAGCTGCGCTTGCAGTGGTTTAAGAAGCTGACGCAATCGATCATGTTTCTTCCTTACTTTGTATCCTTCGTTATTCTGAGTGTTATCGTATATAACGTCTTTAACTATGAGAGCGGATTCCTGAACTCAACGTTGAAATCATTCGGATATGAGAGCGTTGACGTATACAATACGCCTTGGGTGTGGATCTTCCTTATTATCATCTTCTACCTGTGGAAAAATATCGGCTACAGCATGGTCATCTACCTCGCTTCCATTACAGGCATCAGTGAAGAGTATTATGAGGCTGCCAAAATCGACGGGGCGAACATTTTCCAACGCATTTGGTACATTACCGTTCCGATGCTGAAGACGACCTTCGTTATGCTCCTGCTGTTCGCGCTCGGCAGCATTATGAAAGGGCAGTTCGACCTCTTCTATCAATTGATCGGCAATAACGGCGTGCTCTACAATACGACAGATATTCTAGATACGTATGTATACCGGTCACTCAAAGTAACGTTCGATATCGGCATGTCGACAGCAGCGGGGCTTTACCAGTCGCTATTCGGCTTCGTGCTAATCATGACCGTCAATTACATCATCAAAAAAATCAACGACGAGTACGCCCTGTTCTAGAAGAACGGAGCAGTTCGCCAATAGCCAGCTTACAGTAGGAGGTTCCCATGAAAATCAAAGACGACAATTATATGAAGTGGTTTAGACTGATTGCTTTCGTAGTCATACTCATATCGACGGTAGCCTGCTTGTTCCCGTTTCTGCTTATCATCTCCGCTTCCTTCACGCAGAATGAGGCAATCATAAGGGATGGCTATCACCTGATTCCGACCGTATTCTCATTCGAGGGCTACGAGACGGTATTCCGTTTTCCGAAGCAGGTATTAACCGCATATGGCGTTACGACGCTGACGACGGTAGTTGGAACGACGCTCGGTCTGTTCCTCATGACGATGGCGGGTTATGTCCTGCAGCGCAAAGATTTCAAATACCGGAATTTCTTCTCCTTTATGATTTATTTCACGACGCTGTTTGGCGGCGGACTCGTGCCTTGGTACATTCTAATGACCAAGTACTTGAAGCTGACTGACAAGCTAGAGGTATTGATTCTACCAGGCCTGATGACGCCTTTCCTTATTATTTTGATGAAAAACTTTATTCGCTCCGCCGTACCGGATGAGGTCATCGAATCCGCCAAAATCGACGGTGCCAACGATTTCACGATCTACAGCCGAATTGTCCTGCAGCTCTCCATGCCGGGCATTGCAACGGTAGGCTTGTTCCTAGCGCTGCATTACTGGAATGATTGGTTCACTTCCTCGTTGTTCATCAACGATACGACGAAGTACCAGCTGCAATACTACTTGTACAACGTCATTAACGCGATGAGCTTTGTGGCGCAAATGGGATCGGGTACCGGAGTTTCATTAGGCGCCGATATGCCGACCGAATCGACGAAGATGGCGATGTCCATTATCGTGACGGGACCTATTCTGTTCCTGTATCCTTTCGTTCAACGTTATTTCGTAAAAGGATTGACGATTGGCGCGGTAAAAGGTTAGAACTGAACAAGGGAGCAGTCATTCCGCGTTTAGCTAACATAGATAAGTTTTTAATGAAAAGGGAGGATTCACATGACTAAGAAAGCAGTAAAAGCGGTCACTATGTTTCTATCGCTCATCGTGTTTATCACCGTACTAGCAGCTTGCGGATCAAACAACAATGGCAATAACGCTGCTACGAATACCCCAAAAGATGCAGAGGGCACAACGAACGAAGGCACGACAAACGAAGGCGCTGAAAAACCGGGCATCGATACTTCTAAAAAAGTGGAATTGCAATTCTATATGCTAGGTGATGCTCCAAAAGACATCGCTTCTATTCAAGAGCAAATAAACAAAATGGCATTGGAAGATTTGAATGCAACGGTTAAGTTCAACTACACTTCTTGGACGGATTGGGATCAAAAATATAAGCTGCTTCTTGGTTCTGGCCAACAAGTTGACTTGATCTTCACAGCGGAATGGACACAATACCAATCCTATGCGAAAAAAGGCGCTTTCCAGCCGCTTGATAAGCTTCTTCCAGTAGCTGCGCCAGCCCTTAATTCTTACGTGCCTGCCGAAATGTGGGAAGCTGTCAAAATCGACGGCCAAATCTACACGGTTCCAGCAACGTACAAAGAGTATGTAACAGACGGCTTCGTATGGCGTGAGGATCTTCGCGAGAAATACAACCTGCCGACTCCGGTTGATATCGCGACTTTCGAGCAGTACTTGGACGGCATTAAGAAAAACGAGCCAACGGTAACTCCTCTTTCTATGAACTCTGATGTGAAAACAAACCTGATGGACCGCTTCAAAGGCATCGCAGGCACTCCAATCGGCGCGCTTCCTTACGGCGTAGGCGTGAACTACGCAACACCAAGCGAAGTAACCTCCTACTGGGGTTCAGACGAGCAAAAAGAGCATTTGACTGTATTGAAACGCTGGCAAGACAACGGCTACATGGTGAAAAACGTACTAGCCGTTAAAGATACATTGCAAGATCAAGTTACTTCCGGCAAAGCAGCAGCGATTCTAGGCGATAACCCGACTCGTTTCAACGACATGGTTATCAAGATTCAATCGACTCATCCAGAATGGAAGCTTGGCTACTACCCATTCCCGAAAACAAACGGAATCGCAACACCGGTTCACCCGATCCACAACGGCTTCGCTATTCCTGCCAGCAGCAAAAACGCGGAGCGCGCACTTGCGTTCTACGAGAAAATGGTAACGGACAAACGTTATAACATGCTTACGCAATACGGCGTTGAAGGTAAAAACTATGAAGTGAAAGACGGTTACTACTCCATGATCGGCGATTCCAATTCCAACGGCTTTCCTCGCGAGGGCATGAACGGTTGGGCATGGAGAAACCCGGAGTTTATGTTGTTCGACAAAAACTATGACGGCGTAAAAGCCATTTTCGAAGAGCTTGATAAAATCCAAGTACCGGACAAATTCACTGGTTTCGCTGAAGACTACACGGCATACCAAGCAGAGAGAGCGGCTCTTGAGCAAGTGGAGAAGCAATACCTGTTCCCGCTTAACGCCGGACTTGTGAAAAACGTTGAAGATGGCTTGGCCACTTTCATGGAAAAAGCAAACCAAGCAGGTCTTGAGAAAATTCAAGCTGAGTACAAAAAACAATGGCTTGCTTATGTAGAAGCTCAAGGGATTAAATAAGAATTAAATAAGGAATGGATTAAGGGATGGAATAAAGGATGGAAGCTAACAGCCTAAGCAGCTCACTACTCATGCGCAGGTTGCATTCGTTATTTTCAAATTGCTGAAGCTTTAATAGCTTGATTTAAGGAAAAACAGATCATCCTCGGCGAGGGTGATCTGTTTTTTTATTTTTGACGTGTTAGGAGGTGGGTGGGGGAATAGATGGAGTGTGATGTGGGCGTCTGTGTTGCAGTAGCCTCTGATCCCCTCTAATAGTGGATTCTGCTGTATAAAATGCACTGTAGCTGAAGTAAGATGAAGCACGTGGAAGAGCGATACTAGCGACCGTATGAAGAAAAGGCGCGGGTGAGGTATAGGAGTCGTATCTAAGTCCGATCGATGTTAGTTACGTTGCAGTATGTCCAGTGGGCAAATGGTTACGTTGCAGTTAGTGCAAGGAAAGACGCTATAACTTATGGTAAAGGGCTACGTTGTAGTTTGTGCAATGTAAAGCTGTAATTACAGGTTTGAGTGGGGCTACGCTGTAGAAAGTACAACAGAATGCGCGGAAACGGTGGTCATTTTCCCTTAGTCGCTGCATTCTATTGCAGAAACTACAACGTAGAACCTATGAACCCCTCTGATAGTGGATTCTGCTGTATAAAGTGCAATGTAGCTGGAGTAGGTTGAAGCACACAGAAGAGTAGTTCTAGCGACATTATGAAGAAGAGGCGCGGGTGAGGTACAGGAGTCGTATCTATGCCCGATCGACGCTATAATAGAAGAAAAGGATGAAAGTCTGTGGGCGCTGGGATCGTCAATAGGAGCTGGAACCGAGCAAAGGTTGCTTATAGAATACGTCGCCGTTGAAATAGAGTTTATGTTGAACGTGTGAGCGCAGTTAGAAATAATACGGTAGAAGTAAGAAAAAGATGAAAAGATGAATAAGAAATAGATGAAAATGACGAAAAAGATGAAAAAGAAAAGAGAAGGAAAAAAAGAAAAAATGAATAAGAAAAAGATGAAAAGATGAAAAGATAAATAAGAAATAGATGAAATTGATGAAAAAGATGAATAAGAAAAGAGAAAGGAGAAAAGAAAAAGATGAATAAGAAAAAGATGAAAAAGAAGAAAAAATAAAGAAAAGAAAAAAGAAGACCAAAAAGCAGAACAAGAAGCAGAACAAGAAGCAGAACAAAAAGCAGAACAATAAGCAGAACAATAAGCAGAACAATAAGCAGAACAATAAGCAGACCAAAAAGCAGAACAATAAGCAGACCAAAAAGCAGAACAAAAAGCAGACCAAAAAGCAGAACAAAAAGAAGAACAAAAAGAAGAACAAAAGGAGGACCAAAATCAGATCAATAACCAGAACAATAACCAGAACAAAAAGAAGAACATAAAGAAGAACATAAAGAAGAACAAAAAGAAGAGGGGATGGCCTGAATGAGTGGACTGATTGAGCGATTGCGCAAGGGCTACGGGAAGAAGCTCGTTTCGCTGCATGCTTGGAATGGCTGGATTGTAGTGATTTTAGCGCTGACCGGACTTATTCTCATTGGCGGCTTTTGGCGCGGTTTTCTAGGTGAAGGCCGGGTTTGGATCAAGTGGGCGCATATCGTTGTCGGTATCGCGTCGATTCTGCCTGTCGTCTATTATCTGCTGCTCGCGGGCAAGCATTGGAAGCAGCTGAAGCAAAAGCCGTGGCAGCGGTTCAATGTGCTTGTCGTGCTGGGACTGCTGCTTGGCTGGTTCGGTTCCGGCGTGCTGCTGTGGCAGTTCAAGGCGGTTGGTCCGTCTGTGTCTAACGTTGCCCTAACGGTACATGATTTGTTGACTTGGATCGGTCTGCCTTATATCATTTACCACTCCATTACTCGGGTCAAATGGCTGAAAGAGCCGAATCGGCGCACGATCAAGGATGATCGGAAGGAAGCGGAGTCAGGGGCAATGCATCCAGCAGCAGGCTCACCGCAGGCCGTCTATACGCGAAAAGCGTTCATACGCGGAGCGATTGGGCTCGGTCTTGCCGTGACGATCGGCCCCTCCTTCTTAAAATGGCTCGGCACCTCGCTTGGCAGCGTAGGCGGGAGCCAGACGATCGACAAGCTGATCGAGAACGACGCGAATGCGCTCATTCCGGCACCTCAGCCGCTCCCGGCATCGGCTCCTCCGATTGGAGGCGGTGCGATTGGGCAGTTCCGGGTGTACACGGTCACGCCGATTCCTTCTTTTACGAATGCGGATTGGTCATTCAAGATCGATGGGCTCGTCAACCAGTCGTTTCAATGGGACTGGGAGAAGTTTGTCGCACTGAAGCGTACCGTTCAAGTCAGTGATTTTCACTGCGTAACCGGTTGGTCGGTTTACAAAAACACGTGGGAGGGCATTCCGCTCAAGGAGCTGCTGAAATTAGCAGGCGTGAAGCCGGGAGCTGAGACGGTGAAGTTTTATTCCGGTGATGGTGTGTACACGGACACCCTTACGCTTGAACAAGCCGATATGGATGATGTTATCGTAGCGGTCATGCATGATGGCAAGCCGATCCCAAGCGATCTTGGCGGCCCGGTTCGCTTAATCGTGCCGAAAATGTATGCTTACAAATCGGTGAAATGGCTGAACCGCATTGAGCTCATTAAGGGTGAGCATGTGGGCTATTGGGAGGCTCGCGGTTATTCGAACGATGCGTGGGTTTAGTTATCTTTTTGATAGTGACAATGTATTCCTACCTATATACTGAGATTTGATGCTATGATAATTAAAGACAGCTTGGAGAAAACAAATATGCTTTATGGTTATCCAAAAATAGCGATGGGGAAGGTGCTGCAGGTGAGTCATTCGAGCATTGTGCATCAGACGTTTGCGTTAGAGCTGGAGCCGGGCGTGTTAATAAGAGGCGATATTAGAGTGAAGGAGGAGGGAGGGCGACAGCCAGTTCTCCTTATTGCTCATGGTTTCAAGGGTTTTAAGGATTGGGGTTTCTTCCCGTATGCTTCTGAGCGATTCGCGCAGCAGGACTATGCGGTCATTACGTTCAATTTTTCGCATAACGGTGTGAATGAGCGGGACTTCGACGAGTTGGAAAGTTCGCACGCAACACGTATTCGCAGGAGCAGGAGGACTTGGCGGCTGTTCTTAAAGCTGTGCTTGTTGGAAGCCTGCCGTTGTCAGCGAGGCTGGATATCGGTCAGATCTTTTTGGTGGGGCACAGCCGCGGTGGCGGGAACAGCGTGCTTTTTGCAGCAGAGCATCCTGAAATTCGCGGTGTCGTGTCATGGAACGGGATTGCGAATGTGAATCTGTTCGGAGCGGCGTTTCGCGAGCAGGTGCTGAAGGATGGCATTGGCTATGTCACTAATGCGAGAACGAAGCAGGAAATGCCGATTGAGGCTGTCGTGTTCGAAGATATAGACTTAAATCGCGAGCGCTTCGCTATTGTTGCCAAGGCGGCAGCACTGCAGACACCTGTATTGTTCATTCAAGGCGGTCAGGATTCGGAACGTTTGCTTGCAGGTTTTCATTTGCTCCAGGCGGCAGCTCCACACCATCGCTTCGCGAAGCTGGAGGGAGCGACTCATACGTTCGGGACGGTGCACCCTTTTGCGGGAACAACAGATGATCTAGAGCGGGCGATTGCGATTACCGGGGCTTTCTTTGCTCCGCTGCTGGAGCGGGATGGTATAAAGAAGGATTAATAGTAGTTTAATTTATAGATAAAGAAATCATGTATATTTAGATTGGGAAGATGCCTTTAGTAAAATGGTAAGGGCGATTGGTCAGAATATCAGGTAAAATGCGCGATGAGAAATTCAGTGGAACATTCATTTAGATAACAGATACGATAGTTTGCGGGTGATCTGTACGACTTGACCCAGCCACAGGTGGAAGACTCGCCTTGGTTTGAACGGAATGCTATTCCTAGGGTTTGGCAAAACGCATTAAATGCCATACTAAATGAAAATACCCTTTAGGAAGGTGAAGTGCCGATGCATTCAAGTTCAGATAATCGGGAAGCGATTGAAACGGTCCATGAATTGATTAAAGAAATTGAAATTGCAATGCTGACGACGGTGTCGGAGAAGGGACTTGTGTCGCGTCCCATGAAAACGCAGGACGTCGAGTTTGATGGAGATCTGTGGTTTTTGACGAAAAAAGATACTGGTAAATTTCACGAGCTGCTGCGGAATTCGCAAGTCAATATCGCCTACGCGGGCAAATCATTTGTCTCCATTCGAGGCAAGGCTGAGTTGGTGGAGAGCACTGAGAAATTGAAGCAATTTTGGAGTCCGGCATACGAGAAGTTTTTGGAAACCCATGTGGATGATCCGAACCTTATCCTTATCAAGGTAGAGGCCGAAACTGCTGAATACTGGGATATAGGCAATAAATTCAAGATGGTGAAGTTTTTGTTCCGTAGGCTGCTCGGCAAAAATACGGAAGGCACTGAGATCAATCGAATTGTGGAATTGAAGTAGAAAATACAGTTTCTCTAAGTCCGGGGGCTTTAAGGCGGTGTCTATGGCACTGAGCTTCTGAACCTCGTTCGCGGCGTAAGCGACATCGGAGGAGCGGCTTCATCAACGGTATCGGAAACCATTTTCAGGGTATAAATGACAGCTGGAGCGATTGGATTAGTCACACAAGCATCACGGGGCGGCGAATTTCTTGAAGATTGACATAAGTATGGTCGTCGATGACTTCAAGAAAATTATGCTAAGATGGGAATAAGAACGGATGAATTGTCATCACATTCATGAGCTTTCGCAGTCGATAATGGAGGAACATTAAATGACAGCATATGAGAAAATGCATACGGGTGAGCTATACAACTGTACCGATGAAGAGTTATTGATTGAACAGAGCAAATGTCTGGAGAGACTATATGATTTTAATGCAACGCGCCCGTCCGAGGTGGAGAAGCGTAAACAGCTTATGGAGCAAATGTTTGCTGAAATAGGTGATGAATGTTATATTGAACCGCCGTTTCATGCAAACTGGGGTGGAAAGCATGTGCATTTTGGAAAGGGTATTTATGCCAACTTTAATCTGACTATGGTGGATGACGCCCATATTTAAGTGGGAGACCATACAATGTTTGGTCCTAATGTAACGGTAGCTACCGCAGGGCATCCCATTGTTCCCCATCTTCGCGAAAATGTAACACAGTTCAATATGCCGATACATATTGGCCGGAATGCTTGGATTGGTGCAGGTGCTATCATAGTCCCAGGAGTCAAAATTGGTGATAATACCGTTATTGGCGCAGGAAGCGTTGTAACGAAAGATATTCCTTCCAACGTGGTTGCAGTCGGCAATCCCTGCCGTGTGCTGCGTGAAATTAACGACCATGACAAGGAATATTATTATAAAGACAAAAAAATTGAGTTTAAGTAAGGTGTTGGCAGAATGCTGTTGTTGCCGAGCTTTGGATTTCGTTGCGGAAGTGATGGCCTAGTGATCGGCATTTCCAACGGTATAATGAAGCCAAGCGATCATAGTGATCAGTACACGCTCAAAGCTTTCGATTGAACGACTACCAGAACATAACAGTGAAATGGCGCGATTAAAGCTCGGCTAGCGGTAATCCGGTAGAGGCTGGGAACGGGCAAAAGGGTTAAGTCTTGATGCCGGTAAACCGGTTCTGAAATCTATTAAAAGTAAATCCTTGGATCTTGTAGATTCAAGGATTTTTTGTCTTGATCCAGTTAGCAAAGTCATGTCATTTAGATTAGTTATCATTATCGGCTTGCAAAACTCGTATATAAAATACACGTGGAATTTATGGTAATATAGTTGAGAGATTACCATTTTAATTTATGGAGGCGCTTACTTATGGACCAACAGTTGCAGCAAGAGGGGTACTTCGGGGAATTCGGAGGCAGCTTCGTTCCGCCGGAATTGCAGGAAGTGCTAAACTATTTGAGCGAGCAATTTTACAAGTTCAAAGAGGATCCAGAATTCCAGGAGGAGCTTAGCTATTACCTGCGTGAATATGTTGGCCGTAAAAGCCCGCTGACGTATGCGGAGCGGCTGTCAAAAGCATGGGGAGGGCCCAAAATTTATTTGAAGCGTGAAGATCTGAATCATACTGGGGCGCATAAGATCAACAACGCCATTGGTCAGATTCTGCTCGCGAAGCGGATGGGCGCGAAGCGGATCATTGCTGAAACGGGTGCTGGCCAGCACGGTGTCGCAACCGCAACGGCGTGCGCCATGTTTAATATGGAATGCGTTATCTACATGGGAGCCGAAGATATGCGCCGCCAGGCACTCAATGTGTTCCGGATGGAGCTGCTCGGTGCTACTGTCGTGCCGGTTGATAAGGGACAAGGTCGACTGAAGGACGCCGTGGACGAAGCACTGGGCGATTTGGTTCGCAATTATAAAAATACATTTTATTTGCTCGGTTCCGCGGTTGGTCCGCATCCGTTTCCGACGATGGTCAAGCATTTCCAGGCGGTCATCAGCGAAGAGTCGAAGCAGCAGATTTTGGAGAAGGAAGGCCGTTTGCCTGATGCAGTGGTAGCCTGTGCGGGCGGTGGCAGCAATGCGATTGGAGCATTCGCTCATTACATCGACGAGCCGAGTGTTCGCCTAATTGGCGTTGAACCTGATCAAGCTCCGACCTTAACGGAAGGCGTTCCGGGCATGATTCACGGCTTCAAATGCTTGGTACTGCTGGACGAGGAAGGCCAGCCGCGGAAGACGTATTCGATCGCCGCAGGACTTGATTATCCGGGCATCGGGCCTGAGCATAGCCACTTGAAGGTGACGGGGCGCGCCGAATACGCGACCGTAACCAATGAGGAAGTGCTGGAAGCGTTCCAAGAGCTGTCTCGTACGGAAGGGATTATTCCTGCTTTGGAGAGCGCGCACGCGGTTGCCTACGCTAAGAAGCTGGCGCCGTCGATGGACCAGGATCAGATCCTGATCGTTAACCTGTCCGGCCGCGGTGACAAAGACGTTGAGCAAGTATTTCAGATGATTAAATAATAATAATCGCGGACTGCATATATGCGGAATAGGGTGCGGGACGAAGAGAACGATCGCGGTTGAAACGAAATGATCTAGAATTAGAGATAGCAGGCCGGGAGTCTTCTTAGTGGAGAGACTACCGGCCTTTCTTTTTCACCAGAGGTTAACTAGCTTTGGACGACTCGAGGCAGAAGAAGTGGGATGCGAATCATGCGAGAAAGATATTCTAATTAATAGTCACTCCGCGGAACGCGTTCTCCCCTTTAGACACAATAGTTTGTGGACGAAATCAACGGGCTAAAAAAACCGGTAGAGCGACACTTTTTCGCTTGCACCTTACGTAACGTAATGTTTTACAATGGAGCTACCGGTATTTAGCTAGCGTCAAAGATTGGGGATGGTTCATGAAGAGACATTGGAAGGTCGGGGATATTGCCAAGCTAACGGGACTTACCGTACGAACCTTGCGGTTTTATGATCAAATCGGATTGTTCTCTCCGTCGGGACAAACGGAATCCGGTCACAGGCTGTACAATGAATTGGACTTGTCGCGTTTACACCAGATATTATCGCTTAAGGAGCTGGGATTAACGCTTGATGAGATTAAGTCGGCCTTAAATGGCGGGCAGATCAGTCCGCTTGAGATCGTGGGCCTGCAAATAGACCAGATTAAAGAACAGATTAAGCTGCAGCAGAAACTGTTGGAGCAGCTCAGACATGTATCCAAGCTTATGCAGGGCAAGGCGGAATTAACGGTTGAAGATTTCACGAGCCTTTTGCAAGCGATGAAGATGGAATTCGAGAAACCGGTCATTGAGCGGAAAGCGAGTTGGGGGCGGCATTTGGACCTGCTGGGAGACTTTCTTGCCGAAGAGGACGGAATTCCGAAATATAAGGAGGAAAATCAATGAACGAACGATTTGTTAAGCATGGAACCTTCGTCGTAGAACGGATGTATGCGGCTCAGCCGGAACGAGTGTATCAAGCATGGGCCGATCCAGTTGCCAAAGCCAAGTGGTTTTCGAAGCCAGACATATTTGATTTCCAGGTTGGAGGGCGCGAGTACAGTAGTGGCGGGCCGCCGGATGGTCCGGTCTTTACGTTCGACGCTATCTACCAGGAGCTTGTTCCAGAGCAGCGCATTGTCTATACCTACTCTCTAGATTCAGACGGCATACGCATTTCCGTCTCGATCACAACGGTCGAGCTGATCAAGGTGGAGGGCGGTACAAAGCTGATTTTCACGGAGCAAGGTGCGTTCTTTGACGGACACGATACGCTGGAGGTACGGGAACACGGGACAAACGTCATGTTGGACGCGCTGGGTAAGGTAGTAGAAGGGGGGTAAGAACGTAACTATTGGGTGAGAATGAGCTTATGGCTGTGCGCGAGTACGATGTCTCTCGGGAGCTAGTGTTTCAAGCCCTGGACAACCCCTGATTTGTTAGCTAGGTGGTGGGGACCGCAAGGCTTCACGAATACGTTTCATGAATGCGACATAAGGCCGGGAGGCATGTGGAGATACACCATGCACGGGCCGGATGGCGTAGATTATCCTAACCATAACGTCTTTGTTGAGCTCATGCCGCCGGAGCGGGTCGTGTTTGATCATCTATCCGGCCACGAATTTAAGATAACGGCTACCTTTGAGGAATTCGAAGGCCGTACCAAGGTCACCTTCCGTCAGCTTTTTAAGAAGAAAGAAGAGTTTGAACAAGCTAAGCCTTACTGCATAGAGGGTAATGAACAGAACCTTGACCGACTTGGCAAGGTGCTGGCGGAGTTGGCCGCTAGCTCTGAAAAGTGATAGTGCATTTGCCTGAAAAAGGGCTGTTATATGTTGACTCTGAAATGGCTCCGATCACGATGCCTGGATGGGAGTTCAGGCTTTTGCGAATGATGCAGCGACAGGAAACGAGTAAGTGTTGAAAGGCTTCAACCGTATATTAGATTTAAATACATCGCCATAGGGGCTACATGCCTTAGGCGATGTATTTTTTATGCCCCGAATCAACGCACCGGTCTTGAAAGTTTCTACATAAGGCTCCAAATCAAGCATGTATTCGTAAAAGCAGCGCTATAGGCTGAGATACCGCGAACGATTGTGGTTAATCATTCGAACTGGGTACCAACAGGTTACCAATTGGAGAAAAGAAAATGTATAGAATTTTGCAGAAAAATAGTTGCAATAGCATTCTATATTTCATATGATGGTATTAGTTGCAATAACATTCTATTTAGGGGGTGAGTACTCTGAGTGAACAATGGAAATCTGCCGACAGGAATGAAACCGAATCACACGGACAGTACATCTCTGCCATCTACCGTCACATGCAAGTCTTAATCTCTGCTGAGCTGGCACCCTATCGAATCGGGAGCGGACAGTATATATTCCTAATGGCGATCGCATCTCATCAGCCCATTACGCAAAAAGCATTAAGCGAAAAGCTGCTCATTGACAAGACCACTACCGCCAAGGCAATCGCTAAGCTAGAAGCGGAAGGATATGTGAGAAGGGAAGCGGATACTACCGATAAGCGCTATCAGCAGCTTTATTTGACAGAATCGGGACAGGATGTTGTACCAAAAGTGCAGGAGGCGCTCGATCGGGTCAAGACTAGAACCAGGATGGGGATTGCTGACGAGGAATATGATCGGTTAATAAATCTGTTGAGCATCGTGCTTCACAATCTAAGCAGATAGGATGAAATCCCAACACGATTGATGAATTGAAATAGAAGAGACAATGCGCAGCATGCGCATCGTGATGGGGCAAGTTGTCCGTACAAATGAATACGGAGCATAATGTCACGAATGCGATAGACAATTGGACGATTAATGGCTGACCCAATAAACCTTAGGAGGATGTAAAGGATGATAGCGTACCCGTTTATCGTAGTCGATAACTGTAAGGAAGAAGTGAAGTATTATCAAAGCGTTTTTGGCGGCGAGATCGTGATTCTACGCAAGCAAGGGGAAGAGGTGCTGAATGCGGACCTGAATGTGGGGGATGCAGTCCTAAAGTTTGCTGATACCCAAGCGGCGAAACCTGCACTGAAAGGCGATTATGTGAGGGTTTTTCTGAAACTAGAGACAGAGGAAATATTCCGGAAGATTTACGGAGAATTTTCAGCTAGCGGTACAATAAATACGGAGATGTACGAAGCTCCGTTTAACGGGTTGCTGGCAATCGTTACCGACAGGAATGGCGTGTGCTGGGTGTTGTCCTTTTACCGGGAATGATGGTAGAGATGCGAGATGGGAACCGCCTGATCATGGAGAGGTGGCGGATCTATCCATTGTCGCTTCCCGGAATTATCAATGCAAGCAGGCTGGCCCCGAATGAATAGGGTGCTGGCCTGCTTTTTTGCAAGCGAATGTCTTAGTATCTTATGGAGGGCGAGAAGTTATGGCTAGTTTCAGGTATAATAGGAAGCATGAATAGATGCAGGAAGGCGGAATAATAAATGAACAATATAGTTTCTCCAAAATGGTTGCTAGCGCGCATGTACGAGTCGGACATCGTCATTGTCGATTGTCGGTTTTTAATGGGCAAGCCGGATGCGGGCCGTGAACGATATGAGGTATCGCATATACCTGGAGCCGTGTATATGGATCTGGAGAAGGATCTGTCCGCACCAGTCAGCGAGCATGGCGGACGCCATCCACTGCCGGATATCTTTGAATGTACTGTCGCGCTGAGCCGCGTAGGCATCGGCAACGAGACTCGCGTCGTCGCTTATGACGATCAAGGCGGAGCGATGGCTTCACGTCTGTGGTGGCTGTTGAAGTATCTGGGCCATGAGCAGGTGTTCGTGATGGATGAAGGCTTTACGGCTTGGATAAATGCGGGATTCCCCGTATCATCGGAGCAGAAGGTGCTTATCCCTGGCAAGTTCTTGGCGACGGTCCAGCATACGATGCTGGTAGAGATGGACGAAGTGAAAACACTGCTAGCAGACGAAAAAGTAACGCTAATCGATTCACGCGAAGCGCCTCGTTACCGCGGTGAGGTCGAGCCGCTGGACAAGGTGGCCGGCCACATCCCCGGCGCAATCAACCGCTTCTGGAAAGATGGCCTCGCGGAATCTGGCGCATGGAAGGACACTGCAGCGCACGCAGAGCGCTTTGCTGACCTGAACCGTGATGATGAGATCATCGTCTATTGCGGTTCTGGCGTAACCGCGACTCCGAATGTGATTGCTCTTCAGGAAGCAGGCTTTAATAAGGTAAGGCTTTATGCAGGGAGCTGGAGCGATTGGATTTCTTATGAAGAGAATCCGGTTGCGGTTGGGGAAGACTAGGGGGAGGATAGCAAATAACAGTATTCAAACTTTGAACACATCGCCAGTTGGCCTAAGACACATAGCGATGTGTTTTTTTCTTAAAGCAAACAAGAAGTCAACATGCAGAACCGAAAATACTTTCGTGGCAGGTCTCACCGAACGCTTACAACTATGACCATATATAAAGCACTGAAATGATCACTAACACTAATGGTGAGACCAGAACATCTAAATTCACTTTCGATAAATAAGTCAACAAAAGCAAAACGTTGAATCGTGATCAACAGAAAATCAACTTATTAAAAAACACTTCTAAACGCATCTAACTTAAATAGCAAATCTCTAAGATCATCCGAAAAATCTGAAGGATTGAATTCATCAATGATTTTGAAATCGGTTAAAGTCACCGAGTATATTATTTGAACTTCTGTGCGAAGTAATGCTAATACTTCTTTCCCAGGGACGATTTCCATTCTGGTATTTACGTCTGACCATTTGGAATCAAATAGCTCTAATGTCTCTTCACCAATCGTTGCTCCATCAATTCCACTTTTTTTAAGATATTCTACTCTCTTATTCACATATTGAGCTTGTATTTTATTTTTTAATGGCTTGGTTATTCGGTCAAGTATATGATATATCGAATCTGACTCTACTGGTGTATAATCTGATCTTCTAGCCTTTTCTTTCATCGCTCTTTTTAATGTTTTCTCTAATATTTCCGGGACAAGTAAATAATTTTCAAGTTCTTTTCTGCTGTGTATGTGAGAGAATTCTAAGTGTTCATCTAACTCCTTTTTAATGCTTTCTAGTTGTTCACTTGACCAAAAATCACGATCGTATATTGAACCGATACGAAGCGATGTATCAAGAGTTGACTTGAAACCCCATGCAAAAGATTTTATTCTATCCCACGATGAAAAACCGCCCGACTCAAATGCAGTGATTTCGTTCCCCGAAGCCAACTCTAACAAACCCAATTGGCGTGCAAATCTTCGTAAAATTTTATAGTCGTAGTCACCTTCAACAAACAAAAGTCGACCGGTTCTTGCTAGATGAGTAAGAGTAATGTTCTGTACTGATCCAACAGAGTCTAACGCTCTTTGAATGCCTTTAATGTCTTTAATTCTTTCAGCTTTTTTAACTTTTTTATTAATAAGAAGTATCTCTGAAGGATCTGATTCACCCATAATCTCAGTAGAGTGTGTGGCTAATATAATATCAGGACCGCAATATCGTAAAATCCCCAGTAGTTGACGCTGCACATCCGGGTGCAAATATACTTCCGGTTCATCAACTATAAGTAAAGTGGCTTTTTTACATCTTGAAATATGTGTAAGAAGTTGGCACCATATTTGAAACCCGAATCCAGACCAGAAGAGTTCTCTAGAGATTCTATTTTCTCTACAAAACATTATTAATTCTGGTAACATTATATCTGGCTGTTTAGGGGATTCAATCTCCATGCCAGGCCATGTTTTGCTTACCAATTCTGCGAAATCTTTAAAGTCGCTTGGATTGTTCCTCCAATAGTTCCTGAAATGTCTTGATGCTCTATGTGTAGTTAATCCTTTGCGAATTGTTTCATCAGAAACAATGTGTTCATTCTGTTCTATTGGTCCAAGTACTGGAACAATTTCAAGTGAGATTGGAAACTCGGTGCGAAACTGTGAAGGTGTAACTACATATTTTCCTTGTGTTTCAGGGAGTAGATAGCAGCCTCCCTCGAAAGGGAAAAACAAAACAATTTGATTTGAATTAGATAACGTGAACCTTACAGTTGTATCGACTTCTTCATAATCTGTGTGTACATTCTCAAGTGACATTGGTAAAGACTCAATATTGAGTTGATACCCGAAAATTTCTTTATTATCTAATCCTTTGACTATTGTAGCTTTCTTTGACAACGCATGTCTTACTCCAACTCCTAATGCTCTAAAAGCACTTAAAATAGTAGATTTTCCGCTATTGTTTGGTCCAACTAAAATATTCATATGTTGAATGCTTATAGTATAATCTCTCAAAGCCTTATAATTTTTGAATTCTACTTTTGTGAAATTGATTGCGGCTTTCATTTATTATCCCCTCGATATAATCGTATTTGCATATATTATACGATAAATGGAAACATTTTCTCTAATTCATATATTTTAAGTTTCTAATTTGTAAGGGAGTATCAGAAACCAGGATCCTAACTGTGTGCGAAATATTAATGAAATAATGGCGTTGCAACGTAATAGCGAAGGTGTATTGCAACAGACTCCAATTAATCTATACATTGGCTAAATGGCATGCTATATTCAGTTTAGACGACTTGGATTTTTATCCTAATATTTAACGAAGTATGTAAATAACATGCTCTAGATAATCAAAGCGCCTAACTTCGGTAACTTTATAACTCAAATAAGTGAGGGGATTTAATTGCCAAAGGTTTTTTTGTCTCATAGTAGTGCAGATAAAGAAAGTTATGTAAGAATCGTAGCAAATAAATTAATAGAGGATTTTGGAATTCATAATTGCATTTATGATGAACTGACATTTGAAGAAGGCATGAGGTCAATTGAGGAAATAGAAAAGGGCCTAGAGAAAACTGATTTATTTGTATTATTTTTATCTGATAATGCAATGAAATCAGAATGGGTAACTGGAGAATTAAACAAAGCACAGAATTTATTTTCTAATGGTAATATTAAGAAGATTTATCCTATTATTATTGACTCGAATATTACATTCAAGGATGCAAGAATCCCTCAATGGTTAAGAGATGAGTATAACTTAAAATATATAAGTAGACCTACTAAGGCTTACAGCATGATAAAACAAAGGCTCATAGAGATTAGTTGGGATATACATCCTAGGCTTAAAGAAAAAGAAAAAATATTTGTTGGAAGAAATGATCATACTAAAATTTTTGAAGAAAGACTTGACTCATATGATAAACATATACCCCTAGCTTTTTTTGTTTCAGGTGTTGAAAATATCGGACGGTCATCTTTACTAAAATATTGCTTGAAAAAATCAAATGTGATTGATGACGCTTATCAGCCTTTAACAATTTATATGAATTCTCATGAAAGTATAGAGGATTTCATCTTCAAATTGTACGGATTAGGCTATACTTCTGATACAGTAGATCTAACAGATTTTTTAAATAAATCGATGAAAGATAAGATTGAACTTGCACTATTGCTTTTAAAAGATCTGCAAGAAAGTAGAGAAAAACTTATTATCAGAGATGATGGTGGTATTGTTACTTTTGATGGGAATATTATTCATTGGTTTATTGATATTATTGAAAATTTACCATATCAGGACAGAATAACAATTGGCGTCATAGCAAAGTTCAAAGTAACAATGAGACAACTTTGGAGAAATGAAAAAGTCTTTACAATGGAAGTTGAAGTGCTAGAAAAAAAAGAAAGGGAGGGGCTTTTAAAAAGATATTTAGATTTTGAAAATATTAATCTGACCGTAGATGATTTTCTTCTTTTCTCAAGTCTATTAAAAGGCTATCCAGAACAAGTGTATTATGCTGTGGAGTTAATGAAGAGAGATGGATTAGAAGGAGCTAAACGACAATCATATGAAGTTGTAAACTATAGTCTTGATAAAGTAACAAAGTTGCTGCTTCACTATGAGGAAGATAGACAAGCCCTAGATTTTCTTTATTTTTTATCTCATTTTGACGTTATAACATATGATTTTATATTCAAAATCGTGGGAGATGAAATATTTTACAAAGTAAAACTTGCGGAGTTTATTAATTCGTCGATTTGTGAGTTTTCGGGGTCAAATAAGGAATACCTCAGAGTTATCTCACCTGTGAAGGACTATATTCAAAGAGCTGGTCTAGAATTATCCTCTGAAATTCGTGAGAGATTAAATGAACATATCGAATACTTTTTAAAGAATTATAACTTTGAAGAAATTGAAATCCCAGAATATCTTTTTAGTATTAAAGAAGCACTATTAAACGGGAAAAAAATTGAAGCGAAATACTTGATTCCATCCCATTTTTTGAAGACTATGATTGAACTTTATGACAAAAAAAATAAATACACTGAAGTTGTTCGAATAGCAGATGTTGCACTAGAGAATGCTGAATTTATGGATTATAAAATAGTATTTGAAATACGATATTATTTATGTCTATCTTTAGCGAGACTTCGAAATAATAGATTTTTAAAAGAGGTTCAAAATATTTCAGGCCCGGATCACAATTTTTTATTAGGTTATTTCTACAGATTAATTGGAAAAAACGATAGAGCATTAGAAGAGCTTCAAAGGAGTTTAAAAGAAAGACCAAACTTTTCAAGAGCAAAAAGAGAACTTGTACAGGTGTATATTCAGTTGGAAGAGTTTGAAACTGCAACTGTTCTTGCCAAAGAGCATTACGAAAACGACAAAACCAACTCATATCATATGCAAGCCTATTTCCGTTGTATAATTAGATCTGAAAAAAATACTGCAAATAGAAAAGTATTAGAAGAAATTCTTGAAAATTTATCCAAAATAAAATCTACTATTGCAGATGAGATGAAGCTACGCTGCAAAGCTCAGTTTCTTGCAATCTATGATAATAGGGAACATGACGCAATCGCATTGATCAACAAAGCAATTACAGATTACCCTAACTTATCTTATGCGCTTTATACGAAAATAGAAATATTAGAGAAATTTTCAAGAATAAGAGACATGGAAATGTTATTGATGGAAATTGAAAAAACTGTTAAAAAAGGAGACTATAACTACATAACTTTCATTAAATCAAAGGCTATATTATTTGCTATGCAAGGAAACATTGAAAAAGCATTGGACTTAATTGTTCATAACTCTAAATATATACCTGAAAAAGTAATTGATAAGATTATGACAAGAATTCAGTATTATGACACACAACAAAAGAAGCAGGCTTAGGAAGGCAATAAATAAATTGCTCTGTAGATGCAAAAGTCTTTTACTTGAAAACATCTTCAGAGTCAAACTGACAGTCCGAGCGATTGGAATAGCTATAAGGAGAATCCGATTGCGGTTGGAGATGAAGAAGAACGGAAAGATGGATAGTAATATTTGAAGTTAGAACACATCACCAAGCGGTTTTGATACCTTGGTGGTGTTTTTTTTGGCCGACAGTCAACGTGGAGTCAACTATCGACTTGAGAGTATTATAATTTTGATCTCGCTGAATGACTTCTCTTACAAATGCGTATTATAATTTTCAAAGCAGCATGGCGCTTTAACCACTAAGGGATGGGATACAAATCGATTGAAGTTGGTTCTGAACAGTGTTACTCTAACAACGGTAAACTCATAATCTATGGTTTGCAATGCATTTAATAATAGTCATTATATTAGTTGTAGAGAAAGGAAATACTATGATAAAAGTTGAAAACTTATCCTTCTCATTCCCGCAAAAAGAACTATATAAAAACATTTCATTTACGCTTGAAGAGGCACAGCATTGCGCTTTTATAGGAACAAGCGGCAATGGGAAAAGTACATTGATAGATATATTAATGGATCCAGAAAGATACTTGTTCGACGGCAAGTTGGAAATAGACCCGACTTGCAGGATTGGTCTCGTAAGTCAATTTCCGCAATTCGACAAAACGAAAGAAACAACCGTTTATGAATATATAGGGGAAGAATTTATTAAGATACAAAATGAAATAACCGCTATTTGTACGGAGATGGAAACATCATCGGATATGGATTCCTTATTAGAAAAATATCAATTGGCTTTAGACGCATTTGATTCAATTGGCGGGGAAGATTTTGAAAGCAAAATGAATAAGAAACTTAATCTTGCAAACCTTATGAAGCTTAAAGATCTTAAGGTATCCGATCTGAGCGGTGGGGAATTCAAGCTTATTCAAGTGATGAAGGAAATGCTTAGTAGTCCAGACTTAATGATTATGGACGAACCAGATGTATTTTTAGACTTTGAAAACCTAAATGCGCTTAAGGACCTTATTAATTGTCACAAAGGAATACTGCTAGTTGTTACGCACAACCGTTATCTATTGAATCATTGTTTCAACAAAGTTATACACCTTGAAAACACAGAGATCCAAGAGTTTGATGGGCGATATATGGATTATACCTTCTCACTACTTCAGACTAAAGTTGAGTTACAAGAACTCAAAATCGCTGAGGATGAAGAAATGGAGAGAAACGAAAATATAATTATTAAATTTAGAGCTAACGCAACCTATAATACAGAAGCTTCTAGAGGCAAAGCATTAAAAGCTAGAGTCAAGTTTCAAGAAAGATTGGAAGCGCGTAGAATTAAAGCGCCATTTGTTGATATTAAGCAACCGAGTATTAGTTTTGGTATTGATAAGGAAATGGAAGACGCTATTGTTGTGAATGTCAATAATTATAGTGTTGCCTTTGATGAGTTGCTTTTAAACCATGTTAACTTTGAGATAAAATCTACGGATAAAGTAGCCATTATCGGTTCAAACGGTACCGGGAAAACGACATTACTTCGAGATATTTTTAAAAATAATCATGATTCAATTAAAATAAATGCTGATGTTAAAATGGCTTATTTATCTCAAAATCAAGGCGAAGTGCTAAAGGAATCTAATACCATACTAGAAGAATTCATCGATGCTGGGTTTAAAACTTATGATGAAGTTAGATCGTATATTTCAAACTATGGCTTTGAGGGAGAAATCGTTAATCAAAAAATAGAATCTTTATCTGGTGGAGAAAAAAATATGCTTCAATTGGCTAAAGTTGCTGCCAGTGAAGCAAACGTATTGCTTCTTGATGAACCGACAAGCCATTTAGACATCTATTCACAAATCGCATTGGAGAAAGCTATTGAAGATTATAAAGGTGCGATTCTCATGATTTCTCATGATTTCTATTCTGTTGTAAATGGTATGGATTATGTTTTAATCATTGACGATAAGACAATTGAAAAAATGAGTATTAAAAAATTTAGACAGATGATTTATGCTAGTCATTTTGATAAGAACTATTTGGAAACAGAACAAAATAAAAGAATAGTTGAAATGAAAATAGAATTGGCTTTAAAAGATACTGATTTTGAACTTGCAAAAGTATGGGTTGATGAGCTGGAAGAGCTGATTAAGCTGCTTTAAATGTTGACCCTGGCAATCGCCGAAGGCAATGTGCCGACGTCTCGTCCCGTCGTCCCGGATCTGTCGCTGCGAGCGTTGCTGTCCCGTTGGAAGATCCTTCGACGCTGAGCACGTCGGGTTTCAACTTTCGGTCTTCCGAATGTTATAAGGACGGTCCTTTTAAGGCGAAAATTAATACCACTCGTGCAGAGGTAGCTATCGTCATTTTTAAAGCGATGGCCCTTCAGAAACAACATCATAGGAAAGCACCCGATTGGGTGCTTTTCTATTTCTCCGAAAGGCGAATTCAAATGAGCTTCTCATATCTGCAGCGTACCTGCTGGTACGACGTGTTTTTGCGTAATTTGACATCTTCCTCCCGTTCTTAAGGACCATTGACGGCGCTTGCAGATTATCCCCATAATAGAAAAAGGTGTTACATAAATTTACAGTTGGGAGAGGGTAAAATGTCCAAACGCGTGCTTATTCTAACCGGCGACGGTGCAGAGGTACTGGAGGTTTATTATCCATTCTATCGACTCAAGGAAGAGGGCTACGAGGCGGTGATCGCTTCACCGAGGAAGAAGATATTGAATACGGTATGCCACGACTTCATCGAGGGATGGGATACTTATTCAGAGAAGCCAGCTCATCTGCTGCCGTCTGATATAGCCTTTGCGGACGTGGAGCCTGCTGATTACGATGCCTTGATCATCCCAGGCGGACGCGCTCCTGAGTTCATCCGCAACGATCCAGACCTTCCGCGAATTGTCCAACACTTTCTGGAAGCGGACAAGCCTGTAGGTGCGATTTGTCACGGTGCTCAGGTATTCCTGGCGCTGCCCGATCGTTCCTACTTCAAAGGCAGAACGTTAACGGCATACAATGCGTGCAAGCTGGAAGTCGAATCACTCGGGGCAGAATATGCAAGTGAGACGCTTCATGTAGACGGAAATTTAGTATCGGGTCATGCATGGCCGGATCTCCCTGGATTTATGCGGGAATTTCTAAATCTGCTGGGCCGGACGTCGAACAAGGAACTAACGTCAACCACGAATTAATTCATAATATTGCGGAAAAGCCAGTGCCGTTCAAGCGCTGGCTTTGCTTACGAATAGCAGTATCTAATAATTCTGCTTTCAGAAATTCCTCTTGGCGGTTATCCTCTTCTTTGCTTGGCATAAGCCGGGGCCAGTGAGTATGATCACTTCTCTGATTCCGGCTTTTCCTTCGCATGTTTCTCCGTGACTATTCCACTTCGATTGCTTTTACGGTTTCACCCTCAATTAATACGGGCTGGTAGTAGGTGCTCACGGGCAGGTCTTTTTTGCCTTGTAAATTCTTTATGACCCAGTCAGCTGCGTCTCGCCCCATTTGCTCTTGGGGATGCGTCAGCGTCGTTAGCTTGATATTGGCGTTTTTGGCGATATAAGAATTGTCCTGTCCAATGATGGATAGGTCGTCCGGAATGGAGATTCCGAGTTCCCGGCATACATTTACAACCTCTAAACCTACCTCGTCGTTGTAGCATACAAGCGCAGTCAATTCATCTCGATTGTCGTTCAGATACACTTCCAAGTTAGCGGACAGGTCCGACTTTGTCGATGTATCGAATGAAAGCACATGCTCTTGCTGAAACCGCAATTTGGCTTCGCCTAGTGCTTTGATAAATCCCTTCATTCTGAACTTCCCTTGCAGATCATCCATTTTTGCAATGATGCCGATCTGGGAATGTCCTTTGGCAATCAGCTCCCGTGTTGCGAGATAGCTGGACTGAACGTCATCCAGACAGAAGAAAGGAACCTCCAGCTCTTCATAATAGGCATTGATCATCGTGAACGGAACATCCTGCTCCTTAAAAGACAGGTAGTATGCGATATTGGGATTGTATACATTGCTTCTAGTTGGTTCTATAATCAGGCCATCCACGCCGTAGGATAGCATCATTTCCAAAGCTTTTTTTTCCTGGGAGATATCATTATTGGTGCTGGCTAACAGCAATGAATAGTTATCTTCATTTAATCGGCTTTCAATGCCGCGGATAATGGAGGGGAAGATATAATCCGAGATATAGGTTGTGATGACGCCAATCGTTTTATTCATCGTTTTTGTACCCGTTCTAGACCGGTATTGGCTGCTAACGTACGTGCCGGATCCCCTCTCGCTTCGCAGGAACCCCTCGTTCGATAACTCCAGAATAGCTTTTCGAACCGTCTGACGGCTTACGTTGTAGCTCTCCTGCAAAGCGAGCTCCGAAGGGATTTTCTCGCCTGCTTTGTATGTTCCAGAGAGGATATAGCTTTTGATATCATCAATAATGAGCTGGTACTTTGGCTTCACGCAATCCACTTCTTTCATCGTTGTTCGAAAAGTTGTACGTACACATTTTAGCATGAATGGCTAGAAATGCAAATGCAGTAGTTTTATTTGCGATTTTAACCGTACAAGTTCCATGCTCATTCATATAAGGAAGCTATAAATGAGGCCAATTAAGGTGGCTTAGTCATTTATGTTAGTATAACTATTGAACTATATTGACAAATGTACGTACAGAAAATATACTAAGGCTGTCAGAATGAGAAAGCGCCTTCTTTCTATTGGGATTTTCCGGTTATCTCATGAAGTTACCGGTCCGTTAGGAAGCAGCTAGTATAAAAATCGGTGGGGTTAAATTACGAAATTGAACGCGATATGAGCGATTTGATTTTCGAGCAAACTACGAGCAGAGAGGGGCTAAGCGTGACCATGAATCAAGTCGATTTGAAAGAAGCGATAACCAAGGGAGAAACTTCGCTGGGTATTGAATTTGGATCTACGCGGATCAAAGCGGTGTTGATCGATCGTCGTTTCGAGACTATCGCATCGGGAAGCTTCGAGTGGGAAAATCGGTTGAAAGACGGATATTGGACGTACAACCAGGAGGACATAATTACAGGTCTCCAAACCGCTTATCGTGAAATGAAGCAGGAAGTAGAACGTAATTATGGAGTCACCCTCCGGATCGTCGGTTCGATCGGGTTTTCCGCAATGATGCACGGCTACATGGCATTCGATAGTGCGGGCGACCTGCTAGTGCCGTTTCGGACTTGGCGCAATGCAACAACAGGCGCGGCAGCAAGGGAACTAACGGACTTGTTCCAATTCAACATCCCTGAGCGCTGGAGTATTGCCCATCTGTACCAAGCCATATTAAACCAAGAGGAGCATATGCCTCGCATTGATTTCGTTACGACGCTGGCTGGATATATCCACTGGCTGATGACCGGCAATAAAGTGATCGGCATCGGAGATGCTTCCGGCATCTTCCCTATCGATGAGTCAACCCATAATTACCATCCAACGATGGTCAAGCAATTCGATGAATTAACCGCGGCCAAAGGCTATTCGTGGAAGCTGGAGGAGCTTCTGCCTAAAGTATATCTCGCAGGCGAGCAAGCTGGCGAGCTGACAGTGGCGGGAGCCGCGATTCTAGACCCTGCCGGCGAGCTGCAGTCCGGCGTTCCGCTATGTCCTCCAGAAGGCGATGCCGGCACAGGCATGGTTGCGACGAACAGCGTAAAGAAGCGTACGGGCAACATCTCCGTAGGCACTTCCGTTTTTGCGATGATTGTATTGGAGAAAGAATTATCCAAAGTATATCCGGAGATCGATATGGTCACGACGCCGAACGGCAGTCCGGTCGGCATGGTGCATGCGAACAACTGCTCCAGCGATCTCAACGCCTGGATGGGATTGTTCCGCGAATTTTCCGAGGCTATGGGGTACAACGCGGATTCCGGCAAATTGTTCAGCGTGCTGTTGAATAAGGCATTGGAAGCCGACCCGGATGGCGGCGGTTTGCTTAGCTACGGTTATCTCTCAGGCGAGAATATTACCGGAATCGAAAAGGGCAGACCTTTGTTCGTTCGCTCGCCCGAAAGCAACTTTAATCTGGCTAATTTCATGAGAACGCACTTATTCACTGCTTTCGGAGCGTTGAGGCTCGGAATGGACATTTTGACCGAAAACGAACAGGTGGCGATTGACAGCATCTTGGCTCATGGCGGTCTCTTCAAAACCCCTGTCGTTGGGCAAAAAGCTTTGGCCGCTGCGCTGAACGTGCCGATCTCGGTCATGTCGACGGCCGGCGAAGGCGGTGCATGGGGCATGGCGCTTCTGGCTTCTTACATGACCGACAAGGATCAAGAAGAGAGCCTGGACGAGTTCCTGGAGCAGAAAGTGTTTAAAGATGCCGAAGGACAGGAGATTGTTCCGGATACTACGGATGTCGATGGGTTCCAAGTATTCATCAAACGATACTATGCAGGGCTTGCCATCGAACAAGCCGCTGTAGACCATCTGCTAGAGAACGGGAGGAACTAACGTTGTTAGAACAACTGAAAGAAGAGGTATATCAAGCGAATCTGGATTTGCCGAAGCACGGACTTGTGAAATTCACTTGGGGCAATGCGAGCGCCATCGATCGGGAAAGCGGCCTGTTCGTGATCAAACCGAGCGGAGTTAGCTACGAGAAGATGAAACCGAGCGACATGGTCGTTGTGGATCTTGACGGCAACGTGGTCGAGGGAGAGATGAGACCATCCTCCGATACCGCAACGCACGCCGTGTTGTACAAACACTATCCGCGAATTGGCGGCATCGTGCATACTCACTCGACTTGGGCAACCATCTGGGCGCAAGCGGGACTCGATGTACCCGTAATGGGAACGACGCATGCGGACACCTTCTACGGTGCCGTGCCTTGCGCGCGGTTCTTGAACCAAGAGGAGGTTGACCGGGGGTACGAAGCGGAGACAGGTCACGTTATTATCGAAACGTTCGAGAAGCGTGGATTGGATGTCATGGCGATCCCGGCTGTCCTACTCCAAGGACATGCGCCTTTCACTTGGGGGAAAGACGTGAAGTCGGCGGTCGTGAACAGCGTCGTGCTGGAGGAAGTGTGCAAAATGAATCTGTACGCGCGTCAATTGAACAACTTTGCCAAAGAACTGCCACAAGGCATTCTGGATAAGCACTATCTTCGCAAGCACGGGAAAGATGCCTACTACGGGCAGAAATAATCGCCTTACTTATTTAAAATATAGAAAAGAGGATGATCGAGATGTCAGTAACAGCAGCTAAACAATTTTGGTTCGTCGTAGGTTCGCAGCATTTGTACGGGGAAGAAGCACTGGCTGAAGTGAAGGCCCATGCGCAGACAATGACCGATGCCTTGAATAATAGCGGTGTGCTCCCTTACCCGCTTGTTCTGCAGGACTTGGCTGTCAGCGCGGATAAAATTACGAGCATTATGAAAGAAGTCAACTATCGCGATGATGTGGCAGGTGTCATCACATGGATGCATACGTTCTCGCCTGCAAAAATGTGGATTCGCGGCACGAAATTGCTGCAGAAGCCTCTGCTTCATTTGGCAACCCAGATCAATGAAAGCATTCCTTGGGCAACGCTCGACATGGACTTCATGAACTTGAACCAAGCCGCTCACGGCGACCGCGAATACGGCTTCATCAATGCTCGTCTGAAGAAACAAAACAAAATCGTCGTAGGCTACTGGGGACGTACGGAAGTGCAGCAGCAAATTGCGGATTGGATGGACGTTGCAGTTGCTTATAACGAAAGCTTCAGCATCAAAGTAGCCCGTTTCGGCGACAACATGCGTAATGTTGGCGTAACGGAAGGGGATAAGGTCGAGGCACAAATTCAATTCGGATGGACCGTGGACTATTACGGCATCGGCGACCTTGTACAATACGTGAATGCTGTTACAGAGCAGGAAATCGATGATCTGTTCGCGCAATATGCGGAGCTCTACGATTTCGATTACGGCACGAACAGCAAAGAAGCTTGGGAAGCGAGCGTCAAAATCCAAGTAAGCTATGAAATTGCCATCAAGCGGTTCTTGGACGAGAGAGGTTATAATGCCTTCACGACGAACTTCGAGGATTTGCATGGCATGAAACAGCTTCCTGGTCTAGCTGTCCAACGTCTGATGGCGCAAGGCTACGGCTTTGCTGGCGAAGGCGACTGGAAGACTGCCGCGCTTGATCGCTTGCTGAAGGTGATGAGCCGTAATCAAAACACAGGCTTTATGGAGGATTACACTTACGAGATGGCGGCTGGTCAAGAAGCCATCCTGCAGTCCCATATGCTTGAGGTAGATCCATCCTTGGCAAGCAACAAGCCCACAATTATTGTTTCCCCGCTCGGTATTGGCGATCGTGAAGATCCGGCGCGTCTGGTATTCGATGGCAAAGCTGGCGAAGGCGTCGTTGTATCCATGGCTGACTTCGGCACTCATTATAAATTGCTGATCAATGAGGTTTCGGCATTCGAGCCGACGGTTCCGGCACCTAATCTTCCTGTTGCTCGCATCCTGTGGACGGTGAAGCCGAACTTCCAGGATGGAGTAAGAGCTTGGATCGAGAATGGCGGCGGCCACCATACCGTCGTTTCCTTGAACCTGACGACAGACCAAATCGTGACTTATGCGAAACTGGTTAACTTGGAATACGTCGTCATTAAGTAATCCATCATAAAGGTGAAAGGTAAGCGGACTCGGGTCAATCGTGAGTCCGCCTCCTTGAGCCGGATGTAAAATCTGTTTCTTTTGCAAATGAGCAACTCCATCTACCAAGAAACCGTTTTTTTTGAATAACTGTATTAGTGGGATATTGAAAGCTTGAATTAAGCTAGATAGCGAACCCAACAAAAGACTGTTCAAAAGCAAATCGCTTTTGAGCAGTCTTTTTTGAGCTGGGCAGGTTATTCAATTAAGCCTTTAGTGGCTGTATACATTTTTTCCACGTATTCGTCGACTTTATCTCGCGACATACGTAAACGATCCACAGAAGTGCCATATCCAATCTCCTGTATTCCTTCTTCCAATCCTTTGAAAATACCATCCGTGAAGGCATCTAACGGTTCACCTTGAGTATGCAACCCGGCTCCGCCTAAGTTCGTATTCACTGCCGGAGGAGCAACTTCAATTACTTCTACAGACGTTTCAGCAAGTTGTTGTCTTAGGCTCATTGTAAATGAATGAAGCGCTGCTTTGGACGCGGAGTAAATCGGAGCAATCGCAAACGGCGTAAAAGCCAATCCTGATGTCACGTTTATAATAGCTGCCTCCTTTTTGGTGGCAAAAAAAGGAGCAAACAGCATCGAGAGATGAATAGGAGCTTCGATGTTACCCAATCAAATAGACGTATACGCTCAGATGCAATGTTCAAATCATTCACATAAGTAATAAGGCTCGGGAGTTTTTCTTTCGCTTCTTGAAGTACAGCTTCACGCCGCCCAGTAACGATGACGGTACTTCCAGCTTTTATAAAGCGTTCCGCAAAAGCTAGTCCTATTCCTGAGCTGCCGCCAGTAAGGAGGATTGTATTTCCTGAAAGCTCCATTAGATTTCCTCTTCTCCATTTTTTTTCAATTGATCTTTTATCTCATTATTCATGTGTTTCATACGCTTCGTATATCGCGTTATTTTCACGTCAATTGCGTTTAAGGCAACTGTCATTAGAGAAATTTCAGCTAGAACGGATTGCTTGTGATTCTTCATCATTTCAAGTCGTCGTTCAGTAGTGTGATCTCCTTCTACTACCCAACTAACATATTGTTGGATACCTTTTACTGGCATATGCGTGTTTTTTAAATAAATAATGATTTCAAGGAGCGTCATTTGATTTTCTGAAAATAATCGCCTTCCAGCTTCATCACGCTCTATTAGTGGCAGTAGTCCTTTTTTTTCATAATACCGTAACGTTGATTCTGGAATATTGAATTTGGCTGACACTTCGCTAATTGAACAATACTTCATCTGGAGGCCTCCAAATTTTATATTTCTTATCGACAGGAATAGCATACGACTTAAACCATGGTTTAAGTCAAACACAAATTAAACGAGGCAGCGGCATTTTCGAATTTCCCACTATTTGGGTTGTCACTAGTCATTGTGCTTGTCCATTCCCCGCCATTCGCTTACAATACTACTGATAATCATTCTTAATGGATGGGCGGAAAACAAGGATGCCGGACACAAGATCTCATAGATTTGGAGATAGCCATTATATTCAGACCAAAGATGGACGCAAGCTGCATTATATGGAGAAAGGAGCAGGCAAGCTAACCGTCGTATTCGAATCGGGCATGGGCTCGTCCCGCTGTGCTTGGGGACTTGTGCAGCCGCTTGTTTGCGAGCATACGCGCGCAGTCGTCTACGACCGAGCGGGTATCGGAAGGAGTGAGCCGGACCGAGAGCCAAGGACGCTGACTAGAATGGCTGATGATCTGATCTTCTTGTTAAACCGGCTGGGCACAGGCCCGTTTGTCCTCGTCGGGCATAGCTGGGGTGGACCAATCATTCGCATGGCTGCATCCATGAATCCCGCGCGTATACGCGGGATTGTCCTGGTTGATCAAACGGACGAGCATTGCGGACTGTATTTCGAGGAATCGTCCGTGAAGCATTACGCGAGAATGAATAAGCTCATTCCGATGCTTGCCAGAGTCGGCTTATATCGGCTGATGGGAAGCAAGCCCGGCAAGGCGCTGCCTGCCGACGTCTATAAGGAGCATTACCGAGAGGACTTCACGCTGCGGGCGGCTAGAACGATGGTAGCGGAAGGAACGCCTTTCCTTGAAGACTTAAGGACGCTTCGCGAACGTCCGTTGAAGCTTGCAGACATAGAGGTTTCCGTCATCTCTGGCACTCATGTATCGCGAATGGAACGGAAATTTCGCCCGGCGCTTCACGAAGCCCATCGGCAGACGGCGGCCGCATTAGCGGCCGGTCGATTGGTAGAAGCTCCGAATTCCGGGCATATGGTCATGTACACCGAGCCGCGCCTGATTGTGGACGAGATTATACGGATGATTGATTAAGCTGGACAATGTTGAATGGACAGACTTTGCCGAGGCTTCAAACCAGCTTGCGGAGCGCATCTAATGAAAGCAAGCTGTGATTGCTCAAAGGCTAGGCAGGCTGTCTATTCAATCCGGTCTGTTGCGAATATGTATATTCATTTCGCAGATTGCGTCCGTCAAGCTGGTCGGACAATAATCAGTATTTTTTTATTCAACGCTCATAATATCGTTATACTGATGCAAGACTCTACTCCAATCGGGAGCTTCAGTGTCGTGAGAGCTAAATAGCTCTTTAAGTTTATCGTTAATGCTGTGGCTCACTGCTTTATCTCGTTGTATATGAATATCCAAAGCAACCAGCAATATCTTCGCTAGATCCAAATCCTCTGCATGTATCGCATTTATATCGTCTGCAGGAAAAAATTTCTCCCACATATTAAACGCTGCATGGATATCCTCTTTTGAATACATTAAATCGTATAGGGTTTCGAAATATTTGGCATACTCCACGCTCTCAATGGACCTATAAAAAGTAGGATCGGAAAAAGCGGTATTCGGTGTTCCGATATAAAATGTATTTCCGCCAAGATCTGTCATCATAAATCGTCGATCTTCTGACAGATGTTTTATTTTTGAAATTCGGGGTATGCCTGTACGAGGGATTTTCCCGGTATGCCGTTTCAGTCCGGTAGTAAAGGCTTCATAGATCTGGTTTACATCGTCAACCTCGATATAGCACATCTGGGAGTTTTCGTGAGGCAATATGCGTTTAGTTCCATAAAAATGCAGCTCTAGCGAGCCATAGCGAATAACTACGTACGGATTTGGCCGAGTATAAATTTGAATCGTTTTGAAACCCAAGCTTTCATAAAAGGAAACCTGTTCCTTTATGGATGGACATGGTAAAATCGGTTTGATTCTAAGCATAAGTAGCCACCTCATCTTTCTTGAATATTGATTATGCATCAAGCGTAACACATTCATGCAAATGATAAGGTTTATTGATGCTTATTCATATGTTAGAATGACCAAAAGGGATAAACCCGTCGTGTGCTTTAAAGATAAATGATAGGGTTGGACTAGGGGCTCAGATGAAAGGGATTGAAATCGCGAAAAAATTAAATATAAGCACCAGCGCATTAAGGCATTATGAAGCCTGGGGGCTTGTTCCATATGTCGAGAGAGCAGCAAATGGTTACCGCTTATATACAAAAGAGCATGAGGCTTATTTCCAATGTATACGAGCGATGTATACCGGCTTTGGTATGGAATTGATTCGAGAGGTGATGCCGCGCATCATTCGTGGGGAAGTACTGGATGCTTTATGGCTAGTTAACAAGGCGCAAGTAAGATTGAACGCAGAAAAAGAAATCGTGCAAAAAACAGTCGATATGCTCGATTTGAAAGAACTGAACGATCTCCCAAAGTACCGCAATAAAAACTCGTTTACGATTGGTGAGGTAGCTGAAGAGGCCAATGTATCTGCATCCACGATTCGGCATTGGGAAAAGGAAGGTTTAATTAAGCCCGAGCGTCAGCATGAAAGCGGATTCCGGATCTATGGCCCTTCAGATATTCGCAAAGTACTTATTATCCGGACGGTTCAAAGAGTCGTATATTCCTTGGATACGGTTCGCGAAGTGGTGGCGGAGCTTGATAAACATAATGTTGCGCAGGCTAAGGAGATAGCTCTTAAATCTCTTCATTACATAGATTATGCATTGGTTGAGCAAGTGCGGGGAATCGCCTGTTTACAACATGTATTGGATATCGTGTCAAATAAAGAAGAGTAGCACATATACCATTCATCGGGGGGTGACGAAGAGAGGCTTAGGACTATGTTTAAATGCGATTAGAAAATAGTACTGCAACTACGATTAGACTTATCGAGTTTGGCAATGACTTAATAGAAGGAAGCTAGCAATGCTAGAAATGTACAGTGAAGAAGGGAGTAAGATAAAAAAATGATGCCATCCGAAGAGCATAAAAAGAAGCATTGGAAGCGTGACATTATTATCTTTCTAAGCAGTCAAACCTTTTCATTATTTGGCTCCGCATTAGTGCAATACGCGATTATGTGGTACGTGACGCTCACAACAAAATCGGGCTTGATGATGACATTATTTATTATTTGCGGATTTATTCCTACCTTTCTGTTATCTCCATTTGCAGGTGTGTGGGCGGACCGTTTCAACCGGAAAAAGTTGATTATAATAGCAGATGCGATGATTGCCATTGTCACACTGATTCTCGCCATTACATTTTTGCTGGGCTATAACGAGATTTGGCTGTTGTTTGCCATTGCTGCCGTTCGCGCACTCGGCGCGGGTATTCAAACGCCTGCGGTGGGGGCCATATTGCCCCAGATCGTACCAGAGGATAAGCTGACGAAGGTGAATGGCATAAACGGAAGTCTTCAAGCGCTCATGATGTTTGTTGCACCTATCGTAAGCGCGACGCTGCTCACAATGGCAACAATCGAAGTCATATTTTTTATCGATGTGATTACAGCGGCGATAGCGATATTTACATTAGCTTTCTTCTTGAAGATACCTTTGCATAAAAAAGCGGCCGACGAGCAAACGACTAGCTATTTGGATGATTTTAAACAAGGCTTGAGCTACATTAAAAACCACAGCTTTCTCAAAACCTTTTTCTTATTTTTTGCCTTTTTCTTTGTATTAATGGCACCGGCTGCCTTTTTAACTCCGCTGCAAGTAACTCGCAGCTTCGGGGAAGATTATTGGCGGCTGACAGCTATCGAAATTGCCTTCTCTATCGGCATGATGGCTGGCGGAGCGATTATCGCCTCATGGGGCGGCTTCCGCAATAAAGTGTATACGATGACCGTTGCCAACCTGATTATGGGCGTTTGTACGCTAGTTTTGGGCATCGTTCCTGTATTCTGGATCTACCTGGCCGTGATGGCCGTGTTCGGCGTTGCCATTCCCGTCTTTAATACACCGACCACCGTCATGCTGCAAGAAAAGGTAGACCCGGATTATTTGGGACGCATCTTTGGCGTATTCGGTATGATCTCGACTTCGATGATGCCAATTGGGATGTTAATATTTGGCCCGCTGTCGGATATCATTGAGATTGAATGGCTTCTCGTTGGCACGGGAGTGTTGATGGTCGTTCTGTCCATTTTCTTCATTCGAAATAAGAGATTAGTTGAAGCGGGTATGCCAGTCATTAAGGAAGCGCCACTGGAGCAGGAGTAAGCGTTATGTCCAAACAAAATAAATTAATACGATCATGCTAAATATTTATCCATGAGTACTAAAATCCTGCCTATTTATTCGGATTGAGGCTGTCCGCTTCATTGCATATAATGAAGGTACCACCCTTCGGGGAGATCGTTTAAGGGAGGCCACAATGAACGAACCCGCATTTGACGAACCATTATTTGCAAGCTTGAAGCCGGGCTTAACCTCGTTCTGTTATCGAATGCTAGGCTCCATGGACGATGCGGACGATGCCGTTCAGGAGACGAGTATTCGGGTCTGGCAGAGCTGGAGCACGTTCAGACAGGATTCCTCGTTCAAAACTTGGGTCTATCGGATTGCCTCCAACCTGTGCTTGGACAAGCTGAGACAATCCAAACGCCGCGCGCTTCCCGTTGACCTGTTCGACCCGGCCGTCGCCATCGTCGAGCCGCGCGACACGCTGCCGGATTCTGCCTGGATCTGGCCGTCTCCCGACTTTGGGGGCAATCCCGAGGATCGGCTCGTCCGCAGAGATACCCTTCAACTGTGCTTCATCGCTCTCCTGCAGAACTTGCCTCCGCGGCAGCGCGCGGTACTCATTTTGAAGGATGTATTTGAATGGTCCTCCAAGCAGATCGCGGAAACGTTGGCGATGTCGCCGGCAGCGGTGAACAGCGCCTTGCAAAGAGCCCGAGAGACGATGGACCGGGCGCAGCTTCGCTCGGATGAGCTCAGCAGCATGGACGTTCAACCGGAGCAGCTGCTGCTGTCCCGGTATGTGGAGGCCTTCGAGCAATTCGATATTGCTGCGCTCGTCGCGTTGTTCCACGAGGAAGGCTGCATGTCGATGCCGCCCTTCGAGATGTGGATCCGCGGCAAGGAAGATTTGTCCGCCTTCTATTCGCTTACTCGCTGGCATTGCGAAGGTTCGCGATTTGTGCCCATTACAGTAAATGGCGGTTATCCGGCGTTGGCCCAGTATATGCCGGGCAAAGAGGGCTCTGGCCTGGTACCCTGGGGCATCCACGTCATCGAAACCAAAGAAAATCAAATCCTGCACGTTCAAAACTTCATTCATAAGCCATTATTTTCGCGATTTGGGCTGCCTGAGCGAATTGACCAATGAATTTTGTCATTGGCTTACGTCTATATTATTGAGAATAACCAAACGACAAATATCATGAGAGAGGTGTTTATTTAAAATGGAAACGAGTCAACCGAAGAAAGTAACCGTGCAAGCCGTCATTCAAGCCCCTGTCGAGAAGGTATGGCGCTATTGGATAGAGCCGGATCACATCACGAAGTGGAATCAAGCGTCCGAGGACTGGCATGCGCCGAGAGCCGAAAACGATCTGCGGATCGGCGGCAAGTTTCTGACACGGATGGAAGCGAAGGATGGCAGCTTTGGCTTTGATTTGGGCGGCGTCTACGATGTCGTGAATCGACATGAGGCGATCGGCTACACCATGGAAGACGGAAGAAGAGTGGATATTGCTTTCGTAGATCAAGGGAATGAGACGAAGGTCATTGAAACGTTCGACGCGGAAAGCTCCAATCCCGTCGAGTTACAGCAAGCAGGCTGGCAAGCGATCATGGATAATTTCAAAGCCTATACCGAACAAAACTAATCATCGCGAAGAAGACGCCGGGGAAGATGCCCGGCGTCTTTCTTTTTGAATCCTAGTACGAGCGTGCTCTCCGTTAGCCTTAACCTTGTGCCGCATCCATGCTCATGTAGTTAATGGCCCACAGATGGCCGTCCAAGTCTACGAAGCCCCAATGATACATGGACCCATGATCTTCAGGTTCAGCGTGCAATTTCCCGCCCAAGGAGACCGCGGTATTCACGATTTCATCGACCTTTTCCCGGCTCTCGAAGGCCAATGCGATCGTCATCTGCGCATACTTGCTCGTATCGACGGATTCCTTCTCCGTGAGCGTATTAAAGAATGCTTGATTGATCAGCATGACCTGCAGGTTGTCGCCGATCACGAAGGCAACCGAATTCTCGTTCTCGGGAAATTGCGGGTTGAGCTCGAATCCGAGTCCGGTGAAGAACGCTTTCGATTGTTCTACGTTTATTACAGGCAGGTTGAAGCTCGTGAATGCGGACGTTAAAGCCATTTTCAAAACACCTCTTCGTCAAATTAGTTTGTGTTCATTTATCCCTCGTTTATATAGACGACAGCCGATCCGGGAATTCATCGGTCTCATGGATTCGGAAGCATAAATTTTGAAAAATCAACCGGGTTAATTACACAGCTTCCCGGCGAGATCCTGCAGGCTGTTCAGCTAACGGAAGACGATAGCTTCATAATCACCAGGACGAGGCTACTGGCATAAATTGGCAGCCTAGTTGAGCTAAATGGCAGGATAGTTTAATCTGTTTCGCGAATATCTCCTTATAAAAATCGTAGTCCTGCTATGTGAAATTACGTAGGCCCAAATTAGGAGATCAACATGAAGAAGTCGGTAATAATTTTTTTATTAGCTATGATTCCGAATGTAGCGGCCATATTTTTATTAATCGAAAATTTCCCTTATACAGGTCTTGGAAGAATTGTGAGCATTCCAATAACATTATTTTTTAATATTACTATTTTGATAATTTCTCTATTTATCACTCGAATAATAAAATCAAGATTATACAAATGCATGATTTGGATTACAGTTGTATTAATAAACGTGTTGGTGGCAGTCGTATTACATCCACAAGAATTCTTACCTAGCGTTTTAACGCAACTTCGAGAGCTGTTATTTTCCAATGCTTCTAAATGATTAACTCATTATTTTCATCCTTGCGGTCATTCGTTCTCTCGTTATGTCTGAGGTAATTAGAAGAAGTAATGTAGGTGGAGACGCTGATTGAGAATTAGTAATATTTTAAACTGAATGGGAACTATATCTTAATAATAACCAGAACGAGGCTGCCGGCATAGAACGGTAGCCTCGTTGAACTAACAGGCAGTTTAGCATGGAAAACATAACCAATTCTGAAGGGGAATTGGGCTTGGCTAGAGAATTAAACTAAGGCAATTTAGTTAAGTAGGAAGGTGACTAAATATGTCGTTAATACATGAATTTTTTCTTGTTCCAAATACAACAGACGTACAACAATTTTGGATGGAGATACAGAATCGACCAGATATCTTTGACAATGAATCTGCAATTATCTTGGGAAATGTGTTTAATTCTTGGAAGCTCTCATTTGAAAATTCTCCTGAAGTTTTAAAATTAACGGGAGAGAACTTCACAATTGTAGATCAGGACGATTCCGGTCGGTATGAAAAGTTATTTCTCAACAGAAATGAAGTCTTGAAGAAATTTGATAAAATTGTACTCTGGCGAGCAGTTCTGCTTTCTTGCTACGATTGCGCTGCAGTGTGGAGTCATCATGATAAACACTTTCACACGCTTGGCTGACGTAAGCGAGGAAAACTGTCGGACTATCGTCAAACTAAACGAATGAAGAAAGGCACGCCACGCAAAATGGGGATGATTTAGAAAACGATAGACCACAATTTGCCTGGCAATGAGCCGCCTCGGCCACTTTCCAGCAGTCGAGACCCATTCTTCCCCTCAAAGACAAGCGAGAATAGCAGCTGAAAGACAGCGAGCGCTGAGAGGCCAAAAGACTTGTGAATGCCAGCCGCCAGAAGCAGTTTGCCGACTTTCAAAGAAGTAAAAACAGACGAAAAACGAGACTGGTCAGACAGGGAACGATGGTGTACCATAGATTACACACCTATCTTTGTTTGCATGGTTGCTAGTCGCTCTCATGATACCAAACGACGAAGGTACTTTTTTGTCTAGAGAAAGAAAAAACACGATTTATCCCTACAGCCACAAGGGATTCAGCTAATTTCGCGTTGCGAATGTTGAGTTATTAATTTAGAGCTTTTTTTGTGGAGGTATCAACAGTGATTGTAAATACAAAATTTCAGATCCCTCATATACGAAATACTTTGGTACCCCGTCCAAAGCTGATGCTCAAGCTTAACGAGGGGATGGAAACCAAGCTGACGCTTGTTTCCGCGCAGGCTGGTTATGGAAAGACAACAGCTTTATGTGAATGGGTGAAACAATGCAGCGCGCTTGTTGCGTGGGTCTCTTTAGATAAGCATGATAATGAGTGGATTTCATTTTGGAGCTGCGTAACGGCCTCCATTCAGGAGAGAATCTCTAGTTTTGGCCAAACGATTGGGTGTCTTCTTGAGAAGGGACCTTCGGAATCTTCAGAGCCTATGATTAAGGAACTTTTGAATGAATTGAATCATATAACCGGTGAACTGGTAATCATACTCGACGATTATCATTTCATTGAACTCCCCGATATTCACCAATCATTGAGCTACCTACTGGAACATTTCCCCCCACATATTCATCTTTATATCGCTAGCCGTACCGATTTGCCTATTCCTACTACCAGACTTCTGGCGAAGGGCGAAATGCAGTATATCCAAATGCAGGATTTACGCTTTGAACTGGAAGAGGGGTTTGTATTTTTTCGAGATACGACGGATTTATCGCTAACGAAAGGGCAAGTAACCGAGCTGTTCTATCAAACTGAGGGTTGGGTCAGTGGATTGCAGCTGGCGGCAATCTCTCTGAAACGCAGTACTAATATAAAGCAGTCCATCCAGCAATTTTCGGGTCAACAGTATCATATATCCGATTACTTGTTGGAAGAAGTGTTCCTGCATCAGTCGGAAACAATGCGGTCCTTTTTATTGGAAACGTCCATTTTAAGTAGAATGAACCATTCTTTATGCCAAGCAGTAACGGGTCAAATGAACAGTCAAGAGCAATTGGAGAGACTGGAGCAGCTAAATTTATTCATTATACCTTTAGACGAGGAGCGGAATTGGTATCGATATCACCATTTGCTTTCCGATTTCTTGCGACAGCTAGGATCCAGAACGGATTCGGACAAATGGATTCAAGTGCACATCCGCGCGGCGAATTGGTTGGAAAAACATGGGTTTAATGAAGAAGCGGTGGATCATTATTTAGAAGGCCAACAGTTTGCGGATGTTATTCGTTTGATCGAGAAAAATCCCCCTGCCTTGATGCAATCGAAGAGTGCCGCGTTGATGAGGTGGGTAACTGTTTTACCTGAAAGCTCCTTTGCGGAGAAGCCAATGATCGAAATGTTTTATATAGCCGTAATGATGCTAGGAGGTAAGTGGGAAGCCGCTTTTCAGAGAATGGAGCAAACCAAAGTCCGGTTTGAAGCACTGCAAGGGAAATTACCCGATGTAGACTGGAACAAGGTTATGGGTAATATCTATTTCTATTGTGGCATGGCCTCTTATATCCAAAATGACTTTGTGCGAGCATCGGATTATTTGGCCCTTACAGAACGATATATGCCGGAAGGAAGCTACTTTCAGGTGATGGGGGTAAACCGGTATGAAGGGTACAGTAGGAATTATGATCAATTAACGTTAATCAAAGATCCGTATGCGGCGGAAGACTTCATTTTGAAATGGATTAAAGTATGGGAGTATAAAAAAAATTATCCTTTTATTGGATATATGTACTTGGCATATATCCATTTGCTGTATGAGTGGAATCGGTTGGAGGAGGCAGAATCTTACTTAGCTCGGTCATTGGATCACATAGACCAACAGCCTCTTGCACGAATTATGATTCAATTGGGCATCGCTGCATCGCGGACTGAGCAAGCCAAAGGAAATCCAAAGCGAGCGTCCGAACTATTGGCGCAATTGAAGTCGAAAATTGATTCACCCGATTATGCTTTATTTATTGAGAAAATCGAAACGGAACAAGCTTATCTATCTTTGCGGCAAGGCTCGCTCCAAGATGCGCTTGATTGGTTGCAAAGGTGCGGTCTTGCGCACACGGATGAGGTTTCATTGAATCTTTTGGCAGAGCATCTGATTTTGGCTAGAGTGCTTGCGGCGTGCGAACGAATAGAAGAAGCGCTGTACCTGTTGGAAAGATTATATCTCTTGGTGTGCAAGGGAGACTGTCTTCGTGATCACACAAAAGTATTAATTGTGCAAAGCGTGACGCTATGGCATTCGGGTCAAACGGAGGCTGCGCTCATTCAATTGGGCACTGCTTTGGATTTGGCCAAGCCAGATGGATATGTTCGTAGTTTTATTGACGAGGGTTTTGTAATGGCGGTGATGCTTAACGCTTATTCAAAGGTTCAGCAAGATAGCAATTCTTCTTCGGGTTCCTATGTAAAGCAACTGTTGCGTGCTATGAATGATACACCAGAAGTCGATCAATCACCGAAAGGAATACTGACAGAGCAGGAATTTAAAATTTTGCTGCTGATCATGGATAGATTGATGAACAAGGAAATCGCCGAGCGTCTGAATATTACGGTAGATACTGTGAAATTTCATATTAAAAACATCTACAAAAAGCTTGAAATAAACAATCGTAAACAAGCACTGCAACTTGCAAAGCAATTATAGAGACTTGGTTAAAATGTAAAAACCTACCCCAGGCGGGTAGGTTCTATTTTGTTTATTTTAATTTATAGTAGAGGAGAATGTCGAATCTAGACAAAGGTGAGTGAAATCATTTATGAACAAACGTTGGATTTCTTTAGTAATGGCATTAATTATTCTATTGGAGATGATCCCCACTTTTGCTAGTGCTGCTTCTACTGATAATTGGGTTAATCAGAAACCCGAAAACCTTCTTACCAGTAATCAGGACGTCTGCTACGGTAACGGCAAGTTTATGGCGGTGACTGATGAGGGAGCCATTTTAACCTCGAGTGACGGAACGAGCTGGACGTATTACAAACCGGAAAATACACTCAAGCTTTCTAGTATCAGTTGCGACAATGGCCAGTTTGTGGCTGTGACTAGAGCTGGACTTGCATCGTCCTCTAGTGACGGAGTGATCTGGAAAACGGGCCATACCCTCAATAATTATTTATCCCTTTGGGGCGTTAGTTACGGCAACGGCCTTTATGTGGCGGTGGGGAACATAGTTGCTGGAAATACAGGAGCCATATACACCTCTACGACGAGCGAGACGCCGGACTTATGGACGAATCGCAATGTAAGCACCACGTCAGTACTTAAGGGCGTCACCTACGGCAACCAAAAGTTTGTGGCGGTGGGGCAAAATGGAACGATACTGACCTCTAGTGACGGAGTGAGCTGGACGAGCCGAAATTCGGGCACTGCGGCAGATCTTAAAGGCGTCAAATACCTAAATGGTAAGTTTGTGTCCTGGGCAGTAAACGGAAAAACGATATTGACCTCCGTTGACGGAGTGAGCTGGAGTATGATCACCACGTCGGGCATTATCTGCGTGGAATGTGAGTCGGTAAATTCTGGCGTCCTTCATAGTGTCTCCTACGGAAATGGTACGTATGTGGGTGTGGGATCATTTAATTCTATCTATACCTCCAGTGACTTAGTGAGTTGGACGAAAAGCCATGAGGGTGCGTTCGGGTCTCTTAATGGCGTCACCTACGGCAACGGCACGTTTATCGCGGTAGGTAACAGAGGAGACATATTTCAAAACATTGATCTCCCGACATACACCGTAACGTATAACGGCAATGGCAGCACGGGAGGAACCGTGCCAACGGATAGCAATCCGTACGAGCAAAGCGCAACGGTAACCGTATTAGGAAACACGGGAAGCTTGGTGAAGACGGGCAACACCTTCGCAGGCTGGAACACGGCGGCYAACGGAACAGGAACACCCTATGCGGCAAATGCAACGTTCGGCATGGGAGCGGCGAACGTGACGCTGTACGCGCAGTGGACGGCCAACCCGACATACACCGTAACGTATAACGGCAATGGCAGCACGGGAGGAACCGTGCCAACGGATAGCAATCCGTACGAGCAAAGCGCAACGGTAACCGTATTAGGAAACACGGGAAGCTTGGTGAAGACGGGCAACA
>NZ_JBFRGD010000035.1:0-58995 GCF_052115165.1 Paenibacillus sp. 2TAB23 | reverse complement strand
GTGCAACGTATCATGCAGCAGGAGAGGCTACAATGCAAGGTGAAGGTCAAGAAACGCAAAAAGACAGGAGCACCCGTTTATGTGTCAGAGAACCTGTTAAAGCGCAATTTCAAATCCGAAAAACCGTTACAGAAGTTAGTGACGGATATTACTTACTTGCCCTTTGGGCCTAAAATGTTGTATCTTTCTAGCATTCAAGATTTATTTAATGGAGAAATGATTGCTTTTACGATAGGGGATACACAGGATACAACATTTGTTTTGGACACGCTAAACCAGCTCCCGGCGTTGCCCGAAGGATGTATATTGCATAGTGACCAAGGTTCAGTCTATACGTCAGATGCTTACCAGAAGGCTGTGAAAAGCAAAGGCATTACCATGAGCATGTCCCGTAAGGGTACGCCCGCTGATAATGCCCCAATCGAATCGTTTCACGCCTCTCTAAAGTGCGAAACATTCTATCTCGACCATTTAACCTGTACAACGACCGCCATCGTGATACAGATAGTCAAAGATTACATTCATTATTATAACCATATTCGCATTCAAACGAAACTAAATAACCAGTCACCAATTCAATATCGGCAACTGGCATGTTAGTTAGGTGTTTTATCCCTGTCTCATTAGCAGGGGTCAGTTCCAACAGAGAACAGGCTCTTTTTAACGTTGCGATGATGGATGCAGCCTACAGCTTCAAGCTTAGCTTGATGGTGAGCTCTCCGTCTTTCATAGCAACAGAATTCGCTTTGAGGAAGGAAACAATCAGATCCGGGTAGAAGCCAAGATCAAATTCCTTCTCCAGAGCGCTCCTTGTCGTATCGGGCAAAGAGAAACCATTAAATAGCAGCTCGTCGACGTGGAACAGGATCGCATTCTTCGGTTCATTCTCGATGGTGTAATGCCCGGTGATTTTGATAGCCATGTTCTCTCTTTTGCCTTGAGCAATTACTTTTCCATCAATAAACTCAAATGAAAAGTTGTCAAAGATCGGATTTTGCTCGCGCAAAAATGAGTTCAGTTCATCTTCAGGCACACGGATGGTGTACTGGAATCCTTTAATTTCCAACAAATCCTTATTGTCCTGAACCCAGCTAGGCAGCTTCTGCATCGCTTTGGATAGCGCGCGGAAATACTGCTTGACCTCATCGATGCCTGCCGACTCCCAGTAGGAAGTAAGCTCATTCATTAGTATTCGAATTCTTTCGGCATCGGAGCGTCCGGACAGTTCCTGATCCAGCTGCTTCTCAAGCGCAAGCACGCGTTCTTTTTGCTCGCGAAGCTGGTTCTCTACAGCGACTAATTCTTCTTTTCTCGTTTCAAGAGCTCGGTAGCCAACCTTAACCTTCTTGTATTGCTCCACATATGTATTCAAGGTATCCTTATCATGAGTAAGAATAATTTCGGCATAATCGAGCATTTGGAACAGCTCGGATAACGAATTGAACGAAAGAAGAGCGCTAAGCAGAAAGTCTCTTTCACCCATATAATAAGCGCGCAACACACTGCCTGCTTCATCTTGCTTGTCCGATATTTGCTGCTCCTGCAGCATGAGCTGCTTCTCTGTATCCGTCATGGTTAGCATGAGCTGCCGTTTCTGTTCTCCAATTCGGATTATCTCTTTATCGATCTCGACAACGGATAAGCTTTTTTCAAGCAGGGCATGCAAATCCGCCTCATCAACCGACAAGGGCTCTGCCCATGCGGTAAATTGAAACAGGAGCCAAGTGACAAGCAATATCGCCGTAGCAGCTATGGAAATACGATTACGCTTGGCTGGCAAAGTCAACGGCATCGTCCCTCCTCAGCATTCATTTTATGCGGCAATCCATACTATTATATCTTACAATTGGAAAAGGATGAACCATATCATGCGCGAAAAAGAGCTATCTGCTTTAATCGAGGCAAGCATTGCGGCATCCAGCCAATTCGGAACCTATGTCGATCCGCAGGGCTGCTTGCACCGAGTACCGTGTATTTCTTTCCTAGATTATATGCGTGCTTGCTTGTACGATCCCTATTACGGTTATTATCGCTCAGGACAAGCAAGAGTGGGCAAGCAAGGTGATTTCTATACTAGCTCTGGCATAGGGACAATTCTGGCTGAGGTATTGGCGGGTTATGCGCATGCTTATTCAAAAACTTTGAACGAGCCTATTCACCTCATTGAATGGGGAGCGGGTACAGGCAGATTGTCGGTTCAGATGACTGCGGCATACCGGAAAAACAGAATGGCAACAGGAAACTTTCGGCCGATCCTCATTGAGGATCATCCTGGACATAGGGAAGCGGCAAGATTGGCATTCACCGAGATGAACATGACGGACTTGGACCCGATCATTGAAGCTTCGGATGATGCATGGGGAGCAAGCTGGCTTAGAGAGCCGGCATTAGTGGTCGCTAATGAGCTGCTTGATGCGTTCCCCGTTCGTCGTGTGGCCAGGATGAATGGCCAGCTGATTGAATTAGGAGTGGCTGGTGATGCGGAAACCGGCTTCTTTGAGGTGCAGATGCCAATCCAGGATAATAGGATCAACGATTGGCTGGTGAGGGACGGCATTGTCCTTAAGGAAGGGCAGCGCACGGAGATTCATGCCGATACTGCTGGGTTTTTAATGGAACTAAGTAAGGTGCTCGCACGGTCAAGGCTTATTATAATCGATTACGGCCATGAAGCTGCCGAATATGCAGCTGAGCATAGGATGGAGGGAACGTTGCTTTGTTATTGGAGGCATACAGTGGGCGATAATCCCTATGTAAGAGCAGGGGAGCAGGATATTACTTCACATGTGCCCTTTACGTTTATTCGCAACGAAGCTGAAGAGAATGGCTGGAAAGTGAAGGACTATATGACGCAAAAGCAGTTCCTGCTGGAGAATGGGGTGCTGGAGCTGCTGCAAAATCACCATAATCCAGACCCATTCAGCGTAGAAGCGCGGAAGAATCGAGCGATAAGGCAGCTCCTGCTTAGCGATCAGATGAGCGAATCCTTTAAAGTAATGATTCTGGATAAACCATAGCTGCTGCTCGTCCAAAGAAAAAGGTGCCAGTCCTGAGGACTGGCACCTTTTCTCAAAATATAGGGAATGTTTATCCTTAGGCAATACATCTCCTATATTTCTCGGAATGAAACGCGGCGCGCCGCGTTTCACGTTGACCATACAAGTATGTACAGCGACTGCTGCTACTTTACCTATACTCCGTACATCTTGAAAGTTTGGGAACGACCTGCCTGAAGCCATTGTGCTTGCGCTTTGGCTAGAACGGCAAGTCCATCTTGAAGACCGACCAATACGTGAAACCCACGAATGAAATGATCATATATCCCCAGAACATAACGATGTAAGTTCTTTCGGAGAAATTCAAGTAGCCTAGAAATACGAAAGCAACAGCTTGCGCGAAAAACAAAAGCGCAAATTCCGTCATATGGCCTGCGAAAGCCATTAGTCCGATTACCAGGGTCCAAAAGCCAAGTACCCGATACATGCGTGCCATGATAATATCCCCCTCTCGCTGCGACCCGATTTTCTAATGATCATTATAACGTTTGGCGAAAAAAGTGTAAACCAAAATCAGTGACGAAATCGCAAACTTTTTGTTTGCATAAGGGTAACTCCCACTTAGTCACCCTTAGTTTGCTCAAATATAAGGACAAACATGTATGAGTACGATAAAAAATGGTTATACAAATTAGTATCCAATAGATTCTATGAACTCTACCAAGGGCATAGAGATAAAGTAAGCGCCTTTACGTTAGGAGGTTTTCGTTGCATGACAGCAATTAGACAAGATGCGTGGAGTCCGGACGACGATTTAATACTCGCCGAGGTCACACTACGCCATATTCGCGAAGGAAGTACCCAGCTTGCGGCATTTGAAGAGGTTGGCGAACGAATCGGACGTACTTCGGCTGCCTGCGGGTTCCGTTGGAACAGCTGTGTCCGCAAACGGTATGAGGATGCTATTCAAATCGCCAAGCAGCAGCGCCAGAAACGCAATTATCTGAAAAAACAAACGGTTGTCGCAACGCCGCATGTTTCTTCGATAGCCGTATTCGAAACAGATGAGCGCGGCTTGAGGCAAGAAGGCGGATCGATTGAAGAAGGTTTGTCTGTAGACGCCGTTATTCGTTTTCTTCGTGGATGGAAGACGACCTATCAAGACTTAACGCGCCAGACGAAATGGTATGAGAAAGAGCTTAAGGAAAAAGAAGAAGAGCTATACCGATTGCGCGACCAGAATGAGAGATTGTCCAAAGAGGTCAATAGCGCGCAAACTGATTACCGTGCAGTCAACGATGATTACAAGACATTGATTCAAATTATGGATCGAGCCAGAAGACTTACCGTTCTGACGAATGACGATGAAGCTAAGCCTAGATTCAAGATGGATGCAAACGGAAACTTGGAACGTATTGAATAAGTTATAATGAAACGAAGAGAGGCTGGCCTTGTTAATGGGCTAGTCTCTTTTTGCGCCGCGGGGTTGCAATATTTTCCACAGTTTTGATACGATAGGGGCTAAAAGAGCGGCTGACAGTCACAGTTCGGAGGGGGTAATAGGTGCAAATTGATGTAGTGGGCGGAGGTTCGATCGGTCTGCTCTTTGGAGCGAGGCTGGCTGAAGCTGGCGCGGATGTAGTCATCTGGACGCGCAGCAAGGAGCAGGCGGATCTGGTGTCAGAACGTGGCGTGCTGGTGCGTGAGCTAGGCGGGAGCAGCGAGCAAAGCATAGCCATACAAGGAGCATGGGTACAAGACCACAACTTCATCCGTACGCTGACAGCTAGAAAAGGCGGCAAGCGCTGGATACTGCTGGCGGTCAAGCAAACAAGCGTGAATGATCAGCTTCTGGCTTTTCTGGATCGTTTTATTTCCGATTCAGGCGAATCCGACGTTGCGCTTGTTTGCTTGCAAAACGGATTGGGACATTTAGAACGAATAAAGGCTAAGCTGCCGAGCATACCGCTTTTTGCTGCAGTTGTGACAGAAGGTGCCAGACGGATAGATGGACATTCGGTGGAGCATACAGGCAAAGGCGAGCTGTGGATGGGCGAATGGAAAGCAAACGGACGAAAACGAGACATTATAGAAGATAACTCGCTAGAAATGTTCGTTTCTATGCTTCAATCGGCAGGATTTGCTTCGTTTCTGTCGAATGAGTTGGAGAATCGGATTTACAATAAGCTGCTCATTAATGCGGTCATTAATCCATTAACGGCTATATTTGATGTACAGAATGGCCAACTGCCGATGCATGCGTCACGCTTGCAGCTAATGCGTGCTTTGTACATTGAAACGGAGCATGTCTTGGTACAAGCTGGCATGCAAGCACCGAGGGACGGCTGGCAAACGGTTATGGATGTGTGCAGGAATACGAGCCGCAATGTCTCCTCTATGCTAAGCGATATTCGAGAAGGAAGAGCGACTGAAATTGATACCATCAATGGAGGCGTACTCATGCTTGCCAGACAATATGGGCAGCAGGCGCCGCTAAACGAAGCAGTGATCGAACTTGTTAAAGCGCTGCATCCGAAGCCGGATACGGAGGAGTGAAGCACGATGGAGATGATCTGGGATAGCGTTAAGCACCTTTATGCTTATTTGGCTGTCATTCCAATCATACCTTTCGCAATCGTATTATTTGGTTATGGGGCTTACGTCCAAGATCGCAAAAAAGGATTCCGCATGGCTATGGACATTACTACGGCCTTATTGATAGGCTGTGTTGCCGTGTTGTTTGACAGACTGTTCGGCAGCCAGTTCGGCTTATACGGCATTTTATTGTTTATGCTTCTTGGCGGAGGCTTGCTCGGCAATGCGCAATTCCGCAAACGAGGGAAAATCGACGGAAAGAAAATTTTTCGTACGATTTGGCGATTGAGTTTTTTTACGATGAGCTTGCTGTACATACTGTTTATGTGTCTCGGAATCGGCAAATTAATGTTTACCGCTTAAATGAAATAGGATGTCGCGAGCGCCTCTTCCACGAAGTGGCGTTTTTGTTTTGACGGACGGCTTCTCCTTTGTGTACAATTATAGCGTTGCATGATTCATATATCGTCGATTTGACAACAAGTATGCGGGAGGTTACGGGCTGCGCTATGAGAAAAGAATCGTATTCATTGCCAAGCGCTCAGCCTTTGACAGAGGCTTATATACATCGGGAAGATGAACGCGTTGCAGCCTTATACGGCTACCATGCGGGAGCGGAAGAGGATTGGGAAAGACGTCTGAAACATTTGGATCAGAGCAGCTCAAAGAGAGCGGATACTCATGATTTGGCACGCGTGCTTCGTGCATATAACGAAGCAGCGCATGCTGCGCCTGAAGTGTTTGCATCTATTTCAGCGATTGCAAACGGGGCTCCAGTCGTTATAGGCGGGCAGCAAGCCGGCTTGTGGACGGGGCCTTTGCTCGTGATACATAAAGCTGTATCTATTATTGGTGCAGCTAAATCTGCAAGCGAGCAGCTTGGGCAAGAGGTCGTGCCCGTGTTCTGGATTGCGGGAGAGGATCACGACTGGGATGAAGCTAACCATGCTTATGTCGTTACTGCTGAGCAGGAGATGCGCAAGCTTTCTGTCGCTCGGCCTGAAGGTGGCCGTACTTCGGTCAGCCGCACCGCTTTAGATGAAGAAAAGTGGTCGCAGCTTCTGGATGAGCTGGAGCAGGCGCTGCCTTCCTCGGAGTTCAAGCCTGTCATGTTGGATGAGCTGCGTCAAATGTCGCAAAGAGCCAAATCATTGTCTGATCTTTTTGCGATGATTTTGAGCCATTTGTTTGGCAAACACGGCTTGGTTCTGCTCGATGCGGATGATCTGGAAATGAGGCGGCTGGAAGCGCCGATGTTTAAGGAAATCATAGTACGAAATGATGAGCTAGAGCAGGCGTATCTGTCTTCAGCGGGCCAGGTGAAAGAGCTTGGTTATGCACTGCAGGCCGATGTTGCGCCTGGCAGCGCGAACCTGTTCATTTTTAACGAGGCAAATGGCCAGGAGAGAACGCTTCTTCACAAAACAGAAGGCGCCTTTCAAGATCGGAAAGGTCAACTCTCCTTAACGCTGGCCGAACTGCTTGCGATTGCAGAAGAGCAACCGGAGCGATTAAGCAATAATGTATTAACAAGGCCGCTTATGCAGGATTATTTATTTCCGGTTCTGGCAACCGTATTAGGTCCCGGCGAAATCGCCTATTGGGCTCTGACAGCAGATGCATTCCGCACGCTTGGGTTGGAGATGCCGATCATTGTTCCACGGATGTCCTATACATTGATCGAAGGAACGGTCGCCAAGCATATGGATAAATACGAGCTATCATTCGATGATGTCATGTCCCGCTTTGAAGAACGAAAAGGACAATGGCTGAAGGAGCAGGATGGTCTGTCAATCGAGGAGCAGTTCTCGGACGCAAGACAGACGTTTGAGGAGCTGTACAAGCCGCTGCTTGCGCTTGCGACGGCAGTCCAGCCTTCACTTGCCAAGCTTGGTGATACGAACCTGCAGAAAATAGTCGAGCAAATCAATTATATGTCTTCCAAGACGGTCGATGCGTTCAATAAGCAGTTCGAAGCTTCAACCAGGCAGCTTGATCGTATCCATCTATCCGTTAAGCCTTTAGGTAAACCGCAGGAACGGGTCCTTAACATGACAGCCTATTGGAACCGATACAGTCTGGGCTGGCTGGATAAGCTTCTTGATGCGCCATACAGCCGGACAGGCGGGCATGAAATCGTATATTTATAGAAATAACAAGGAGGACTAAAGATGACTACAGTTAATAACAGCATCGTTGCAGACATGTCATTGGCGCCAGAAGGGCGTTTGAAAATTGACTGGGTGGCTGCACATATGCCGGTATTAAATACGATTCGCGCACAATTCGAGAAGGAGCAGCCTTTTAAAGGGTTAAAGGTGACCATCGCCCTTCACTTGGAAGCGAAAACTGCTTATTTGGCCAAGGTTGTCAAAGCAGGCGGCGCAGACGTTACGATTACGGGCAGCAACCCGCTCTCGACACAAGATGATGTGTGCGCAGCGCTTGTCGAGGACGGCATTACGGTATACGCGAAATACAATCCGAGCGCAGAGGAATTTAAAGCTTTGAATGTGAAAGCGTTGGAGTGGAAGCCCGATTTGATTATTGACGACGGCGGCGATCTTGCAACGATTCTGAATTCCGAGCATCCGGAGTTCGGCGAGAACCTTCGCGGCGGAGCGGAAGAAACGACGACAGGTATTATTAGGCTGAAAGCGATGGAAAAGGACGGCTCCTTGAAATTTCCGATGGTCGCTGTCAACGACGCTTATTGCAAGCATTTGTTTGATAACCGCTATGGTACGGGGCAATCGGTATGGGATGGCATAAACCGTACAACAAACCTAATGGTAGCAGGCAAAACGGTCGTTGTTGTCGGCTATGGCTGGTGCGGAAAAGGCGTCGCGATGCGTGCCAAAGGTCTAGGCGCTAATGTCGTTGTGACGGAAATTGACGCGATTAAAGCAGTAGAAGCCTACATGGACGGCTTTGCAGTTATGCCAATGCTTGAAGCGGCTAAGGTTGGCGAGTTTTTCGTGACGGTTACCGGAAATCGCGACGTTATTCGCGGAGAGCATTACGAGGTCATGAGAGATGGCGCGATTATTTCCAATGCCGGCCATTTCGACGTTGAGGCGAATAAGCCAGAGCTGGCGGCTTTGTCCTCAAGCGTGCGTACCGTTCGCCGCAATATTGAAGAGTATAAGCTGAAGGACGGCAGAAGCATTTACCTGCTGGCCGAAGGGCGTCTCGTTAATCTGGCAGCCGGAGACGGGCATCCGGCAGAAATTATGGATATGACATTCGCGCTGCAAGCTGTTGCACTGAAATATGTGAATGAGCAATATAAGGAAATTGGAAGCAGAGTCGTCAATGTTCCTTACGAGCTGGATGAGCAGGTAGCGAGATTGAAGCTGCAATCGCTTGGGTTCGGCATTGATAAGCTGACGGACGAACAACGCTTTTACTTGGACAGTTGGAAGGAAACCGAATAAATAAAAGAGAGAAGCCGCGAGCGATCGCGGCTTTTTTTGCGTTCCTCAACCTAGAAATGAAACCTTTTATTACCAATATCCGTCAGGAGGTTAATAAAGATAAGGGGGTTTCTATATGAATAAAAGAAAAAACAGCCTTTTCTCAAGTGTGCTCGTGCTTATGCTCGCATTGGGTTTGCTTGCGGGGTGTTCAAGCGCAAACGAGAATACGGCTAAAAGCGATGGCAATGGCATGACGAGTAGTCAAAGCATAGCAGCCAAAGAATCAGCAAGCGAAGCAGAAAGCCTAACGCTTGATAGTAAGGCAGATTTAGCACGTATGGCTGACGGGACGGAAGAGTCGATAGCGGCGGGCGGGGGATTGTCTTCGGATACGTCAGCGGAATTGAACGGCTTAAACCAAAAGATCATTTATACAGCCACATTAAATATGCAAGTAGAAGCCTTGGATGCAGCTGCAACCTCGCTCCGCAATGCCATTCATCAAAGCGGCGGTTATATTCTGCAATTCCAGGACACGAAGCATGAGGGAGAAATAGGCTCAAGCTATACCATTAAAGTGCCCGAGTCCGGCTTTATGCCGTTTATAGATCGGATCGAGCAAATCAAGCATAGCAGCTTTGAACGAAATATCGGCGGCAAGGACGTCTCGGAGGAATATGTAGACCTCGAATCCAGACTTAAAGCAAGGCAGCTAGTGGAGACCCGGCTTCTTGCCATGATGGATAAAGCAGTTAAAGCGGACGATCTGCTTAAATTCTCAGACCAGCTTTCCGTCGTACAACAGGAGATCGAGCGTATAAAAGGCCGAATCCGATATCTCGATACGAATGTGGCCTTCTCAACCATTGAACTGAGAATGTACCAAACGAATCAAACGTTAAACGTGGAGCGTGCGGAAGCTAAGGGTCTAGGCGTAAGGATGTCAGATGCGCTGGCAAGCAGCACGAAGATAGTATGGGATGCCATTAATCTACTGCTGGTTGTGGCAGCAGGCGCTGTTCCCGTTCTGATCGTAATCGCGGTGATTGGCATTCCATTGTATGGCTTGCACCGCAAGAGAAAACGCAATTCATCCAATAAAACAGTTGATTAGGGTAATGATGACCGTAAAAGGATCGTTTAAATATTAATAATCATTAATACTATGAAAGATTTCTGAAAAATCCTGCTCATGGAGCAGGATTTTTATTTTAGGTGGCGAACTATTGTATCTTAGTGGGGAAAAGTGGGGCAAAGTGGTGAACTTGGGGGAAGGGGTGGTTCAAAGTCATGTTTATGGGTGAATATCAACATAGCATTGATGAGAAAGGCCGAATCATCATACCTTCGAAGTTTCGGGAATCGCTTGGCGCCTCGTTTATCGCAACCCGCGGTTTGGATAATTGCTTATTCGTATATCCCATGAGTGAGTGGAGCGTATTAGAACAAAAGCTTAAAACACTGCCCTTAATGAAATCAGATGCGCGCGCGTTTACCCGGTTTTTCTTCTCCGGCGCGACCGAATGCGAGCTGGATAAACAGGGAAGGGTAAATATACCTGGGCATCTGCGTGAATATGCAAAGCTGGACAAAGATTGCATGGTTCTTGGTGTCTCCAGTCGTGTGGAGATTTGGAGCAAGCAGACTTGGGATGGCTATTACGAACAATCAGAGCAAACCTTTAACGAAATTGCCGAGAAGCTCGTCGATTTCGATTTCAACTTCTAGAATGGACAACAGGAACAGGAGGCTGAGGCGTGTTTCAGCATATTACAGTGCTATTGGAGGAAGCGGTTGACGGTTTGGCTATTAAGCCAGATGGCATCTACGTCGATTGTACGCTTGGAGGTGCGGGACATAGCGAGCTCATCGCTTCGCGTTTAGGCGAAGGAGGGCGGTTAATCGCATTCGATCAGGATGATTCGGCGCTTGATAATGCTCGCATTAGACTAGCGGCTTATATGGATAAAGTGACGCTTGTCAGAAGTAATTTCCGCGATTTGGAGCAGGAGCTAAGAAACTGCGACGTTCCGATGACAGACGGCATACCACAGGTAGACGGCATATTATTCGACTTAGGCGTATCAAGCCCGCAGCTCGATGAAGCCGATCGAGGCTTCAGCTACAATCATGACGCACCGCTTGACATGCGTATGGACCGCGAAGGTGATCTAACTGCCCATGAAATTGTGAACACATGGGATGAGCGAGATATTTCACGCATTCTGGATCGGTACGGCGAAGAGAAATTCGCACGCTCCATTGCCAGAAATATTATAAAGGCTCGTGAAAAGTCGCCGATCGAGAATACTGGCGAGCTTGCCGAGCTCATCAAAATATCCATTCCGGCCGCTACACGGCGGACCGGCGGACATCCAGCCAAACGGTCTTTCCAAGCTCTTCGCATTGCAGTCAATGACGAGCTTGGAGCAGAGGAAGAAGCGCTGGAACAAACGATTCGCTGCTTGAAGCCAGGCGGACGCGCATCCGTCATTACGTTTCATTCATTGGAGGATCGCATTTGCAAGCAGATGTTTGCCAAATTTGTAGAGAAATGCACTTGCCCGCCTGATTTCCCTCTATGCGTATGCGGAAACAAAGGCACAGTGAAATTGATTAATCGTAAGCCAATACTTCCTTCGGAGAGAGAGCTTGAATTAAATCCGCGAGCAAGATCGGCAAAGCTTAGAGTGGCAGAAAAATTGTAAGAGGGGGATTTAAATTGGCGTATGTGAATGGCAATCTAGCGCTGCAACCTAAGCGTAAGCAGGATCAACAACCTGCGATCAAAGAAACAAAACGACTGGTTAAGACTCGCAAGTCTTTACCCGTTCAAGAAAAGTTACTGTACTTGTTTACTGTTCTCATGTGTGTTGTAGTCGCTGGTGTCATTATTTTTAGATACGCTCAAATCTATGACATGAACCTGGATATCAAAAAGCTGAACAGCGAATACCAGTCGATGAACGTAGAGACGGAAGATTTGAAGAAGCAGGTAGAAATGCTAAGCGACCCTGAACGTATTCGCGAGCTTGCGGAGTCGCAAGGAATGGTCAGCGCTACTGAAGGCGGCATAACGGTAAACACAGGCGACGATGAAATAAAATCGGCATTGAGCGAGTAGGGTGATCGATAATGAAAAAGAGAATTAGAGTACGTACGCTGCTGTTTGGAGGGGTAATGACCCTCCTTTTTCTTGTTTTAATTAGCAGAATCTATGTGGTACAGGTTGTAGAAGGAGCCGAATGGTATAATCTTGCCAAAAAGAGATGGTCAACCGCGGAGGTGCTGACAGCCAAACGAGGTACGATTGCCGACCGTGATGGCAATGTGCTGGCTATGGATACGATTGCTTACAATGTTTCCGTAGACCCAAAAACAATTAACGATGAAGAGCTTGCAGACGATGTCATAAATGGCTTGCACGATATTTTGGGCATTTCGAAAGAAGAGCTCGAGAAAAATGTAAACGCCAAAAAAGAGGATGGAAGCTATGTTGTTAATCGGGAGCTCCGCAACGGCGGCTGGCAAATCGATAAAGCGACTGCTGATAAAATCAGGGAGTTCCGCGAAGAGCTCGCTAAAGAAAAAAAGGTTTATTCGGTAGGGATTGACCTTGAAGAAAACTTGAAGCGTTATTATCCGAGAAAGACGCTGGCTGCACAGGTAGTCGGCTACTTGGATCGGGAAGGCGCGGCAATGACAGGAATCGAAGCGACCTTCAATGAACAATTAAGTGGTGAGGACGGCTATATTAAGTATGAGAAGGACGGCAAACGTGTACAGCTTTCGGAAGGCGAGGTCGAGCTGAAGCAAGCGGAGGACGGACAAAATATCCAATTGACGATCGATGGCGAGATTCAGCATTACGTCGAGGAAGCTCTACAGGAAATCGTAAGAAAATACGCTCCGAAAAGCGCGACGGCAATTGCGGCCGATCCGAATACGATGGAAATTCTCGCGATGGCGAATATGCCGCAATATGACCCGAACATATACTGGAAAAACAATGCGAACTCATATAATCATGCGATTAAATCTCTGTATGAGCCAGGCTCTACTTTCAAGATTGCTACACTGGCCGCTGCCGTAGAAGAGGGTGTTTTCAATCCGGATGAAATGTATAAGTCTGGACAAATTACCCTGAAGGGCGTGCCTACGCCAATTCGGGATATTAAACGCGGCGGTTGGGGGACGATCTCTTTCCTTGATGGCTTGAAGTATTCGAGTAACGTTGCCTTTGTTAAGCTTGGCTATGAGAGAGTAGGGGAAGAGAAGCTACGAGAATACTATAAGAACTTCGGCTTCGGACAAAAAACCGGCATACAGCTTGGCAGTGAGCAGACAGGCACGATCAACTTCCGCTGGCAGAGCGATATTGCGAGAGCGACTTTTGGCCAGGGCGTCGTGACGGTAACTCCTATTCAACAAGTGGCGGCTGTAGCAGCCGTTGCTAATGGCGGAAAGCTGCTTCAACCGCAAATCGTGAAAAGCATAACGGACCCTTCCACAAAGACGACAACGAAGATCGAGCCGAAGGTCGTGCGGCAGGTTATCTCGGAGGAAACCTCCCGCAAGGTCGGTGAGTATCTGGAGCAGGTCGTGTCGGATCAGGAAAAAGGGACAGGTAAAAATGCTTATATTGAAGGCTATCGCGTGGCCGGCAAGACAGGAACAGCCCAAAAGGTTGAGAATGGCATCTATTCAACGTCCAAATTCGTCGTTTCCTTTATCGGCTATGCTCCCGTTGATAATCCGAAAATCGTCGTCTATATCGTAGTGGATGAGCCGAATGACCCTCTCGTTGGCGGAGGAAGAGTTGCTGCTCCGGCATTCAAGCAAATCGTTCTGAAGAGTTTGCGCAAAATGGGCGTCGCTCCGAATTATGCTCCCGATTCCGATAATGCGGTGAAAGAAGTGACGATGACGGTTCCGGATGTRACGGAGCTATCCGTGGCACAAGCCAAGGCGGAACTGAAAGCCAAAGCCATAACGTTCGAGCTTGTCGGAAACGGGAAGACGGTGCTGCAGCAAATTCCAGCTGCGGGATCTTCCGTCCATCCTACGCAGCGCATCTATTTGATTACGGAGCAAAAGGAAAAGCTCGCTGTGCCGGATCTGACCGGCGTATCGCTGCGAGATGCACTGGAGATTACATCCCTAATTGGCATCCGCCTTATTCCTGAAGGACAGGGCTTCGTCGTCTCTCAGAAGCAAGAGACGCTTAATAATGTAAGGGTGCTGAATGTGACGCTCGCTCCGCCAACGGGCGATGAAACGCAAGCGGAGCAGAATGCAGATGAATCATCAGCTGATGAGGAAAAAGCAGGCGAGACAGAGAGTACCGGTAACCAAGCATCGAATCAAGATGACCAATCAGATGATTCCGGCAGTACGGACGCTTCAAATACGAATGCTCCAGAATAATGGAGAAGTAGTGAAAAGCCGGTCGCTTTAAAATGTCACTTCAAAATACCATTCTGCATAGCTTGTTCTATCCGCCGCTTGTCCCGAATAGTTTGGAATGAGCGCCGATTTCGCGCTCCTTGCATACAGTCAAGCGGAGGGGGAACGAGTTGTGAAGGTATCCAACGTAACGGTTAGGCGACGTTTGTTCATCGTGCTTATATTGGCAGGGGTGTCTTTCCTTGCTTTATGTTTGAGATTGAGCTATGTGCAGCTTTGGCAAGGCGAGGAGCTGGCTGACAAAGCGGAAAATTCCTGGAGGCGCGATATTCCGTATGTAGCCAAACGCGGGGAAATCGTGGATCGCAACGGTATTCAGCTTGCCTATAATGTGAGCTCGCCTACTGTGTATGCGATTCCGGTTCAAATTAAAGACAAGCAGGCAGCTGCTGCCGCGCTGGCACCGCTTCTGGACATGTCCCAGGAATCGCTATATGAGAAGATAAAAACGAAAAAAATGATTGTAAAGCTTGGACCCGGCGGTCGCAAAATTACGATTGACAAGGCTGATCAAATTCGGGAGCTTGCGCTCCCAGGCGTTGTTGTTGCGGAAGATAACAAGCGATTCTATCCATTCGGCAGTCTTGCTGCGCATGTGCTTGGTTTTACCGGCATCGACAATCAAGGCTTGACCGGCATTGAAGCCAAGTATAATACGGAGCTAAGCGGCATTGGAGGCAGTGTTTCCTTTCTATCCGATGCTGCGGGCAGGCAAATGCCGAATTCGTCGGACACGTATGTGGAGCCGAAGGACGGGCTTACCATGCAGCTCACCATTGATAAACAAATTCAAACCGTAATGGAGCGAGAGCTTGATCAGGCGATGACAAAGCTTCAGCCGAATGGCATCATCGCGATTGCGATGGATCCTAACAACGGAGAGATATTAGGCATGGCCAGCCGTCCTACATACGAGCCTGACAAATATCGAGAAGTGCCTACCGAGGTCTATAATCGCAATCTTCCGATATGGATGACTTATGAGCCGGGCTCAACCTTTAAAATCATTACGCTTGCCGCAGCCTTGGAAGAGAAAAAGGTCGATTTGAAAAATGAGCGTTTTTTTGATCCAGGTGCAATAGAAGTTGGCGGCGCGAGACTGCGCTGCTGGAAGAAAGGCGGCCATGGCAGTCAAACGTTTCTGGAGGTYGTGGAAAATTCATGCAATCCTGGCTTCGTTACATTAGGCCAGCGGCTCGGGAAAGAGAAGCTATTCGAATATATTAAAAATTTCGGATTTGGAACGAAGACAGGTATTGATATCGGCGGTGAAGAAAACGGAATCCTATTCAAGCTGAGTCAGGTCGGGCCTGTAGAGCTTGCGACAACCGCATTCGGGCAAGGGGTATCGGTAACGCCGATCCAGCAAATCACGGCAGTTTCCGCAGCGATTAATGGCGGAACGCTGTATAAGCCTCACGTAGCTAAAGCTTGGATAAACCCGGAAACGGGCGAAACGGTTGAGACTGTAAAATCAGAGACCGTACGAAAGGTTATTTCTGAGGAGACCTCGAAGCAGGTCCGCGAAGCACTGGAGAGCGTCGTAGCGAAGGGGACGGGTAGAAATGCGTTCATCGACGGTTACCGAGTCGGCGGCAAAACAGGGACTGCTCAGAAAGTAATAAACGGACGTTATTCGCCTAATGAGCATATCGTATCTTTTGTCGGTTTCGCACCTGCAGATGACCCGCAAATCGTCGTCTATGTAGCCGTGGACAATCCGCAGGGCATTCAGTTTGGAGGTGTTGTAGCGGCCCCTATCGTACGCAATATGATGGAGGACGCGCTAGCCATCCTTGAAGTTCCGGCACGCGAGAAGCAAATCGACCGCGTTTACAAATACGGGGAAACGCCAATCGTTACGGTACCGAATTTAATTGGCAAAACCGTCTCGGATTTGTATGAGGATTTGAATATGGATTTCATGCTAACGACGGCTGGTTCAGGCAAAACGGTCATACGCCAAGCGCCAGCAGCTGGAACCCGGGTAGACCGAGGATCGACAATTCGTATCTATTTGGGCGAAGACGATAATATATCCCACTCCCATTGACTATAATGGTAGTTAACGAGGGCGCTGCTGGTCGAGGATGGAGAATCGGCGGCGCTTTGGGGAGGAGTGGGGCAGATGCGTTTAAAGGATATTGCGGAGCTGCTAATTACCTCGCGGCTTATTGGTGACGGGGAGACGGAGCTGTCGGGAGTCGAAACGGATTCGCGAAGCATCGCCGCTGGGCAGTTGTTTATATGCTTGAGGGGACATACCGTTGATGGTCATGTCTTCGCCCCTCAAGCGGCGGAAGCGGGAGCGGCGGCGCTAATTGTCGAGCGCGAGCTCAATCTTGCCATTCCTCAGCTTGTTGTTAGGGATTGCCGTTTGGCTATGGCCATTATTGCTAATCATTTTTACGGCTACCCAAGCAATGAGCTGAAGCTTATTGGCGTGACGGGAACGAACGGCAAAACCACCACAACCTATTTGATTGAGCAAATCCTGAACGATCAGAATCATGCGACAGGCGTAATCGGTACCATTGAACGTCGTTTTGCAGGGCAATCCTACGCGATGACGAGCACGACTCCGCAAACGCTCCAGCTGCAGCGATACTTAGCCGAGATGCGCGATGCAGGCATCGGCTATTGCGCAATCGAGGTATCTTCTCATGCGCTCGAGCAAGGTCGGGTAAAGGGCTGCCGCTTCCGTTCAGCCGTATTTACGAATCTTTCGCAGGATCATTTGGATTACCATGAAACGATGGATCGTTATGCCGCGGTCAAAGGATTGTTTTTCTCCAGACTAGGCAATATGTATGCTTCAGCAGAATCAGAGCGAACGTATGCGGTTTTGAATGCGGACGACGCTTTGGCTAGCGAGTACGCCGAATTAACGGCAGCCGAGGTCGTTACGTATGGCATCGACAAAGCTGCGGATGTTCGGGCCACGAACATTAAAATTACGGCTCAAGGAACGACCTTTGATGTTCAAACCTTCCGTGGAGAAGCTGAGGTCACTTTGCAAATGGCAGGCAAATTTAATGTGTACAATTCGCTTGCAGCCATAAGTGCCGTACTGATTGAAGGGATAGAGCTTTCGGCCATAACGTCAAGCTTGAGCGCCATTCCCGGCGTGCCGGGACGCGTTGAGGCGGTCAATGCCGGGCAAGCCTTTGCCGTTATAGTAGATTATGCGCATACGCCGGACGGTCTTGAGAATGTACTGCGAGCCATCGAACAGTTCGCTGAGAAGCGAATCATTTGCGTTTTTGGATGCGGCGGAGATCGTGACAAGACAAAACGTCCGCTGATGGGGGAAATCGCCGCGAAGTATGCGGATTATGCGATAATTACGTCGGATAACCCGCGTACGGAGAAGCCTGAACTCATTTTAAAGGACATAGAGGCTGGGTTAATTCGCACGAGGGTCGACCCTTCGACTTATGTGTTAATTCAGGATCGCAGGGCTGCGATACAAAAAGCGGTTGAAATGGCAAGCCAAGGCGATGTAGTATTGATTGCGGGGAAAGGTCATGAGACCTACCAGGATATTAACGACGTCAAGCATCCGTTTGACGATCGGATAGTAGCGAAAGAAGCGATAAGGGGAATCATACATTGATTAAACGTACGATCAAGCAAATAGCCGAAATGAGCGGCGCTAGATGGAATGGCATTCAAGCAGACCTTAAAACAGATCTTAAAATAGAGGGAGTAACGACTGACTCGCGGCAAGCAACCGCGGGCCAGTTGTTCGTTCCGCTTGTCGGCGAGAAGTTCGACGGGCATGCTTATTTGAAGCAGGCAGTAGATAACGGGGCGGTTGCCGCGCTTTGGCAGAAGGGGCGCGAGGTGCCTGAGGGTCTCGACTCGTTTCCCCTCCTTATCGTAGGAGATACGCTTGTAGCCCTGCAAAGATTGGCCACGGCGTACAGGAGCGAGCTTTTCGTTCGGGTAGTAGGCATAACGGGCAGCAACGGCAAAACAACGACAAAGGATATGACGGCTTCCATTCTTGGAACCTCTTATAAGGTCCACAAAACGGAAGGCAACCTAAACAATCACATTGGCCTTCCGCTTACCGTCCTGCAGCTCGAAGAGGACACCGAGGTGGCGGTGCTTGAGATGGGAATGAGCGGCTTCGGAGAGATTGAGCTGCTTACCAAAATTGCTCAGCCTGACGCGGCAATCATTACGAATATTGGGGATGCGCATTTGCTGCATCTAGGCTCGCGGGCGGGCATTGCGAAAGCTAAGCTAGAAATCGCGCTTGGCTTGAGCGAAGACGGGCTGCTGTTGTATAACGGCGACGAGCCGCTGCTTGAGGAGGAGCTTGAGCGAGCTGTGCTGCCTGCAGGCATCGTCCGGCGGACATTCGGGTTATCAGAGAAGAACGAATGGTCAGCGGGGGAAATCGGAGTCGAATCAGAGGCAGCGACATTCACAGCGATTTATCAGGGCACTCCTAGCGGCCTTGGACCTGTCCGCATCCCAGTACCCGGGCAGCACAATGTCAGCAATGCGCTTGCCGCAATCGCGATCGGCCGCTTTTTTGGCGTTCCGGCAGCTAAGATCACTGAGGGCTTGCGAGGTCTAAAGCTGACGGGCATGCGCATCCAGCCTGTGCGAGCCTTCAATGGCGCAATGATCCTCAATGATGCTTATAATGCCAACCCAACAGCCGTTCGCGCCGCGATCGATCTTGTGGAACAGTTGGATGGCTATTCACGCAAATGGATTGTGCTTGGCGATATGCTTGAGCTTGGCCCTGACGAACAGGCGCTGCACTTTGAAGCAGGTACCTATATTACGCCGAGCAAGGCGGATGCGGTCTTGACGTTTGGCCCGCTGGCCGTTCATATTGCGGAGGGGGTTAGGTCTCAATTTACTGAGGCTGATGCGCATGAAGCGATCAAACATTTTGCTTCAAAAGAAGAGCTTTCTGGTTGGCTTCGCGACCAGCTTCAGCCATCTGACCTTGTGTTGATCAAAGGGTCGCGCGGCATGCGGATGGAACAAATTGTTCAAGCTTTGGAAGTGGGGTGAGGATATGGACATGATGGTCATATTATTTTCGATTGGCGCCTCCTTTTTGCTAACGGTATTGCTCGGACCATTGTTCATTCCGCTGCTTCGACGTTTAAAGTTTGGACAGCAGATCCGCACCGAAGGACCGCAGAGCCATCTCAAAAAAAGCGGTACTCCAACCATGGGCGGCATTATAATCATGATCGCGCTTATGATTGCATTTCTGAAGTTCTCAGACAAGACACCGGAGTTTTGGGTGCTGCTGACGGCATCGCTTGGTTTTGGACTTGTGGGTTTTTTGGACGACTATATTAAAATCGTATTCAAAAGGTCGCTCGGCCTAACGGCGCGGCAGAAGCTGTTCGGTCAGCTCCTTTTCTCCGTTATCGTATGCGCGATGCTCTACAATATGGGCCACAGCACAGAAATTACGGTGCCTGGTACAGGCTGGGGCTTTGATCTCGGCTGGTTTTATTATCCGCTTGTCGTTATTATCATGTTCGCATCAAGCAATTCCGTAAATTTCACAGATGGATTAGACGGTCTGCTTGCAGGAACGAGCGCGATTGCATTCGGAGCCTTTACGGTTGTGGCGCTGCAAACGTCGGCGCATGAGTCGGCTGTTTTCTCGGCTGCGATGATTGGTGCGGTGCTCGGCTTTCTCATATTCAATGCTCATCCGGCGAAGGTGTTCATGGGAGACATGGGCTCGCTTGGTATTGGGGGCGGGATTGCGGCGGTTGCCATTCTGACCAAAACAGAACTATTGCTTATTATCATAGGCGGCGTGTTCGTGCTTGAGATGCTGTCCGTAATTTTGCAAGTAGGTTCCTTTAAGCTCAGAGGCAAGCGGATATTCAAAATGAGTCCGATCCATCATCATTTCGAACTGGTTGGCTGGTCGGAATGGAAGGTTGTCACCGTATTCTGGCTAGTCGGTTTAGTGTTTGCTGCAATCGGTCTGCTCTTTGTAATATAATGAATAAAACGTAACGGAAAGCGGCTTCCAAGTTTATTTGGAGCCGCTTCATGTATCCATAGGAGGGAATGTCACATATGAACCATCCGGCATCGTATGAGGGCCGCCGTGTTGTCGTAATTGGCTTGGCTAGAAGCGGAGTTAGCGTTGCAAAGGTATTCCATGAGCTCGGCGCGGAAGTCATAGTGAATGATATGAAGACTCGTGATCTATGTCCCGAAGCGGATGAATTAACTGCTTTGGGCATTTCTGTGATATGCGGTTATCATCCAGATGATCTCGTTACGGAGGAAACGGCATTGCTTATCAAAAATCCTGGCATTCCATATACGTCGCCCCCGGTGAAGCGTGCTGAGGAGCTGGGCGTAGAGATTATTACGGAGGTAGAAGCTGCATACTGGCTCTCTCCTGCACCGATCATCGGAATCACAGGATCAAATGGCAAGACGACGACAACGACTTGGATTGGCGAAATATTGGATTATGCAGGACTGAAACCGATTGTGGCAGGAAATATCGGACGCCCGTTATGCGAGGCGGCTTTGGAAGCGGATCAGGATCAGTGGATCGTGGCTGAGCTCAGCAGCTTCCAGCTCAAAGGAACAAGCGCATTCCGTCCGCACATTGCGCTGTTGTTGAACATTGCAGAAACGCATCTGGATTACCACGGCGACATGGATGACTATGTGAATTCCAAAGCGAAGCTGTTTGATAATCAATCGGAAGATGATATTGCGATCGTGAACTGGGATGACCCTGAATGCCGGGCGCTTTCCGAATTTTTAGCTGCAGAAGTCATTCCGTTCTCCGTCTATGAGAAGCTCGGGTCAGGGATTTATATTGATCCGCCATTTGAACAGGGCGCTGGCATTACTGAAGAGGAAGGCGAAGCGCTCAACAGGAAAATCATATTTAAGCAAGCGGATGGATTAGAGACGATCATACTGCCTGTGGCTGAGCTTGGCATTCCTGGCGTTCACAACGCCGCTAACGCGCTTGCGGCGATAGGGGCAAGCATTGCAGCAGGTGTCGCACTCGAGCAGCTTAGACCGCCACTGAGGGGGTTTAATGCAGTTGAGCATCGCCTTGAGTTTGTTAGGGAAGTGAACGGCGTCAAATATTACAATGACTCCAAAGCGACGAATGCTGTCGCTACGACGATAGCGGTGCAATCCTTTGGCTCCAAGGTTATATTGCTGGCTGGCGGTCTTGACCGAGGCTCGGATTACATGGAGCTTGAGCCGTTGTTCCGCGAGAAGCTGAAGGCGCTCGTCACCTTCGGACAAACGCGAGAGAAGCTATCCCGCGTCGCGGAGCTTGCAGGTTTAGCGAGGGTGGAAATCGTCGAACCTAGTGATGACGTTGAATCCGTCCTCAGACAAGCGGTGATGCAAGCAGCGGCTATAGCAGAGCCAGGCGATATCGTACTCTTGTCGCCGGCATGCGCAAGCTGGGATATGTTTAAGTCATATGAGCAAAGAGGACGCATTTTTAAAGATTCAGCGCATACCTTGTAAGTAGGGGGCATGTCCCTACTTTCCCATGCTAAGAGGTGTGTTCGCTATGGCCAAGGCACGTTCTGCCCCGGATATTTGGATGCTGACTGCAATCGGGCTTATTCTAGCAATTGGATTAATTATGGTTTACAGCGCAAGCGCAGTGCTTGCCTTTCATGAGTTTGGCGATCGTTTTTATTTCGTGAAACGGCAGCTCTTGTTTGCCGGACTCGGTGTCGGTGCGTTACTATTCACGATGAATACGCATTATACCGTCTGGAAAAAATGGGCGCCTATGGCATTGATCATTTGCTTCGGCTTGCTGCTGCTCGTTCTAATACCGGGTGTTGGAGTCGTTAGGGGCGGAGCGCGGAGCTGGCTGGGCATTAGCTCATTCGGCATTCAGCCTTCTGAATTCATGAAGCTGGCTATGATTTTATTTTTGTCCAAATGGTTGTCAGAGAAGCAGCAGACAATCACGCTTTTCACAAAGGGGCTTATGCCGCCGCTCGGCTTGGTTGGACTAGCCTTCGGCCTCATCATGCTTCAGCCTGATTTGGGTACCGGAGCAGTAATGGTGGGCGCCTCTCTTATTCTTATATTTACTGCCGGCGCGAGAATAGCGCATTTAGGCGGGCTGGCGCTGATCGGTGTCGCGGGATTCATCGGCCTGATATTAGCTGCCCCTTACCGGCTCAAGAGGATTACCTCTTTTCTTGATCCGTGGGCAGATCCGCTCGGCGGCGGGTATCAAATTATTCAATCTTTGTATGCAATTGGACCTGGTGGTCTAGTCGGCCTAGGGCTTGGCATGAGCCGGCAGAAGTTTAGTTACTTGCCGGAGCCGCAGACGGATTTCATATTCTCCATATTGGCCGAAGAGCTTGGCTTTATTGGCGGGGCTACGTTAATTCTATTGTTTTTAATCGTAATATGGCGAGGTATTCGCGCGGCTATAGCAGCACCGGATACGTTTGGAAGCTTGCTTGCCGTCGGAATCACCGGCATTATCGGCGTCCAAGTGCTTATCAATATTGGTGTCGTTATTGGCATGATGCCCGTTACTGGCATCACATTGCCGCTTGTGAGTTATGGAGGCTCTTCCCTGACGCTGCTGTTGACCGCGCTGGGCATCTTGTTGAACGTATCCCGTTATTCGAGGTGAGGCTCCATGCCTGGAACGGAGAATGGCTGCAGCGGCGCTTATGTTTCAGCAAAGTTTCCCGAAAGTCGAACCTTGCTTACAAAGCTATTCTTGGATAGGCTGCAAGGAAGTCGTAATCGTCCGGCTAAGAATGAGTCGCAACCTGCCAAGCGCAGCAGCGCATTCTTGCCGGATTAAGCTGTTTTAAGGCCAGAATGTACATGGGCTACAGAATTGGAAGAAGACATTTTAAGTTGCGGGCTATTGATTTATTTGTAGCAACTGACTCATTTATTTATAGCGATTGTGATTAAAACCTGCAGTGAAGCCGTGTATGACTCAATTTTATAATAGGTAAGCAGCAGTAGAAGCTTTATATTGAAGTGAAGCAAAGCGTTGTTATCAAACAAATGAGCGCCGTATGGGCTGCTGTCACACAAGAGCCTATAAGGGCATAAGATACACTATATTCGTGACCGTCGCCCAATTGGAGCGGTTGTTGCAGCAAAGCGCCTGTTACATGCCGCAAGGCATGCTGACAGGGGCAGCGAATCACTTTATTTTCATTTCTTGCTTGCATCACAAAGCCTAAGCGGATGCTTACGAAGCTGGTTTTGCTTCACAAGACCTAAGCGGGTGCTTACGAAGCTGGTTTTGCTTCACAAAACCTAAGCGGATGCTTACGAAGCTGGTTTTGCTTCACAAAACCTAAGCGAATGCTTACGAAGCTGGTTTTGCTTCACAAAACCTAAGCGAATGCTTACGAAGCTGGTTTTGCTTCACAAAACCTTTAGGAGGTACAACCAATGGAAGCATTTAAAGCGGAATTGGAACAAGCCAATCTTGGCGAAGTTTTGTATAATGAACCGCTCTCGAACTATACAACGTGGAAAATCGGCGGACCTGCCGATATATTAATCCTCCCTCAAAGCAAAGAAGAATTAGTGGCAGCCGTGCAGCTGGTGCAGAAGCACCAAATGCCGTGGACTAATTTGGGCAGAGGCTCCAACATGCTGGTGAGCGATAAAGGGATTCGCGGTGTTGTAATAAAACCACACAGAGGGTTAGATTACGTGCGTTTTGAAGGACCGCTAATAACGGCTGGCGCTTCATATTCGTTAATAAAGCTATCAGTCATGACGGGTAAAGCAGGGCTAACCGGGCTAGAGTTCGCAGGGGGAATTCCAGGCACGGTAGGCGGAGCCGTTTATATGAATGCTGGCGCGCATGGTTCGGATGTGTCACGTATTTTTAAATCAGCTGACATTGTACTGGATACAGGAGAATTGGTTCGTTTTAATCGCGAGGATATGCACTTCTCTTACCGACATTCTATTCTTCACGAGCAAAAAGGCGTCGTCGTAGAGGCGGTCTTCGAGCTTGCGGAGGGAGACAAGAAGGAAGTCCTTTCCGTGATGGCCTCTTACAAAGAGAGAAGATTGAGAACACAGCCGCTGCAGCTCGCATGCGCAGGAAGCGTATTCCGCAACCCGCCGGGCGACTTCGCAGCTAGACTCATTCAAGAGGCTGGTTTAAAGGGTGAAAGGCTCGGAGGAGCGCAGGTATCGGAGCAGCATGCCAATTTCATTGTGAATACCGGGCAAGCAACAGCAGAAGACGTTCTCGCCCTCATGACTCGTATTCAAAGCATCGTTCAGGAGCGCTATGATATCCTGCTGGTGCCGGAGGTATTGGTGGTGGGTGAGCGGTAATTCGGAGGTGATACATTGGACAAATTGGTGATTGAAGGCGGGAAACCACTCTCAGGAACCATCGTTATCCAAGGAGCGAAAAATGCCGCTTTGCCGATTCTGGCTGCCAGTTTATTGGCCGATGGCACAACAACGCTAGATCATGTGCCAGATTTGCTAGACATCGATGTAATGCTGAATATTTTACGCGAACTAGGATGCCGGGCGGAGCACACGGGAGGAACTGTTGTGCTGGACACTGAAACAGCACATATTTCCCATGTGCCGGAATCGTTAATGAGGCAGATGCGTTCTTCCATTTTTTTAATGGGGCCCTTGCTCGCCCGGTTTGGTGAAACGCAGGTCTACCAGCCAGGCGGTTGTGCGATAGGTGAACGAAAGATTGATCTACATTTAGAAGGATTGCAGGCACTTGGTGCAGAAATAGAAGAGCTGGGTAATCGAATCATATGCCGTGCCGATAAGCTGCGCGGGGCGGACATCCATTTGAGCTTTCCGAGCGTAGGTGCGACGGAGAACATCATGATGGCTGCTGCTTTGGCTGAAGGCCGCACAACAATTAGCAACGCTGCTAGAGAGCCTGAGATTCAAGATTTACAAGGCTTCTTAAATGCTATGGGCGCAAAAATTATGGGCGCCGGAACGGACACGATAACGATTGATGGGGTACAGTCGCTAACACCATGTCGTTATAAGGTTATTCCGGATCGTATTGTTGCGGGTACCGTTATGGTGGCTGCTGCGGCAACGCGCGGGCAAGTAACGCTTCAGAACACGCAGCCTGCCCATTTATCTTCCTTAATCCATGTTCTTCGTCGTGCAGGTGTTCAAATCGTTGTCGACGGTGATATAATTAAAGTTGGCAGTGCAACTAGACCCAGGGCAGTTGAAAGAATCGTAACCTCACCGTATCCGGCTTTTCCTACCGATTTGCAGTCTCAGGTCATGGTGCTGCTTGCGCTTGCTGATGGTGTGAGTGTATTGAAAGAAACGATTTTTGAAGGCAGATTGAAGCATGTGGATGAGCTCTCGCGCATGGGCGCAGACATTCGGGTAGATATGAATGCAGCCTTCATACGCGGGGTGCCTAGGCTATATGGCGCGACTGTTGAGGCAACTGATCTTCGAGCGGGAGCTGCGCTTGTTATTGCCGGTTTAGCGGCGCAAGGCAAGACGGTTGTTGAGCAGATTCACCACATTGATCGGGGCTATGAGAAAATCGAAACGATGCTTGCAAGGCTGGGTGCCCGGATATCACGGTACTCGCCAGTTCCTAATAATTAATACTATGCGCGTGAGCTGCAAGATAGAAACAGCCGGTACCCCTTTTCAAGCTAAGCGTAGGCTGAAGCTAAGAGGATGACCGGATGTTTTTTGGGGAAAGAAGGGACAAGTTATGAGCGCGCAGATGCCTGTGCTGAAGGAGCCTTTAAAAAAGAGGATGGGCAGCAAAAAGCTTCTTTACATTCTTATTTTATTATTCCTGGCTCTTCTAGCGGTTCTGTTTTTTAATTCTTCAATAAGCAAGATATCAGAGATTCAAATTGAAGGTACAAGATTCGTGTCCAAAGAGGATATAAATAAAAAAGCGGCCATTCTGGTCGGGGATGCTTTCTTCCGCACCTCGTCTAATACAATAGAACAAAGAGTGCTTACTCTGCCTCAAATTAGTAAAGCAACAGTAACCAAAGTGTTTCCTGGACTAATAAAAATCGAAATCGTAGAGTTTCCGGTCGTTGCATTTGAGCTCTCGAAGCAAGGCGAGCTGACCGCTCTTTTATCGAATGGCACCACAGTAGAAGCTGACAATGACGAAATGCAGCTGGTGGACAAGCCCGTGCTTTCAGGCTGGACGGAGAAGGATCCCATAAAAGCGGAGCTGACGAAGCAGCTCGGCAAGATTTCATCGAAGCAGCTGTCTGATCTGTCAGAGATTATTCCGTATCCTTCAGCGGCGTATCCAGACCGGGTGATCATGTATACGCGAACGAAATTTGAAGTCGTTACTGCCGTTTCAGTGCTCCCCGAGAAAATCGAAGCTTTGAATGCAGTCATCGAGACGCAGGAGCCGGGAAAAATTACGATGCTGCTCGCGGATACATATGTCCCTTTTAAAGAGGAAAGTCCAGAAAATATAGATGCTGACCAAAAAGAGACTACTCAATAGCTTCAAAGAATGGTAGAATTTTATTTATGGCATTTATACTCGATGGGGCTGGATAACATTAGGAAATATAGAGTTCCGCAAGGGGCGGAGCTCGACATTAAGCGAAAAACAACGAAAAATTTGTTGAAAAAAGAGGGAAAATATTAAAGGCGTTGAATAAGTAGAAAGACCTTGAACATGTGTGATCTTAAATATTTATTTGAAACGGAGGTGCCGCAAGATGAGCAGCAACGACATCATCGTCAGTTTGGACATCGGTACATCCAAAGTTCGTGCTATTATTGGTGAAGTGAATAATGGAGCCATTAATATTATTGGAGTTGGATCAGCCGACTCAGAGGGTATTCGCAAAGGAGCAATAGTAGATATTGACCAAACTGTGCAATCGATCCGCAATGCAGTAGAGCATGCGGAACGCATGGTAGGCATTCAAATATCAGACGTATACGTTGGCATACAGGGCAATCATATTGCGCTTCAAACCAATCGTGGCGTCGTTGCAGTATCCAACGAGGATCGTGAGATTGGCGAGGAAGATATTGAACGTGTTTTGCAAGCAGCAAAAGTAGTTGCGCTTCCACCGGAGCGTGAAATCATTAATTTGGTTCCAAAGCAATATTTGGTAGACGGTTTGGAAGGCATTTCTGATCCGCGCGGTATGATTGGCGTACGGCTGGAGGTTGAAGCGACGATCGTAACGGGTACGAAGACTGCCATACACAACCTGATGCGTTGTGTAGAGAAAGCGGGACTTCGTATTTCTGGCGTAATTTTATTATCGCTAGCCTCTGGTGTTGTATCGCTAACAAAAGATGAAAAATCGATGGGAACCGTTCTTACGGACATCGGAGCTGGCTCTTGTACGATCGCTATATACGATCAAGGCGGTCTGGCAGCAACATCTACGCTTCCTATTGGCGGTGAATACGTAACGAATGATGTAGCTTACGGGTTGCGCACTCAAAGTGATCAAGCTGAGAAAATTAAATTGAAATACGGCTGTGCAAACGTTTTGGATGCAGCTGAAGATGTGAAATTCAAAGTGGTGCGAATGGGCAGCAACGTGGAGAAGGAATTTTCACAGGTTGACCTTGCGAGTATTATTGAGCCACGTATGCAAGAAATCTTCCATCTCATTAGACAAGAGGTTCGAAGACTTGGCTACGGGGATAAGGTTAACGGTTATGTGCTGACCGGCGGCTCTGTGTCGATGCCAGGAACGCTTGCTTTGGCCCAGACAGAGCTAGAGTCTTCCGTAAGAATCGCACTCCCGGATTATATTGGAGTAAGAGACCCGGCATTCAGCAGCGGCGTTGGCATGATTCAATATGTATCGAAATATATGGGAGCTCGCGGAACTGGAGCTGTGAAGAAAACGGCAAGTCGCAAAGCAAGTCCAGCACCTTCTACTAAACCCGGTATGTTCGAGCGGATCAAGAGTATGTTTAATGAATTTATTTGAAAATATAAGATAATATAAGTTTGACTTTTAAAATATAGGAAAGCATATGGTTTCGCCATCCTTTCTCTATATTTCTTGGATTGAAACGCGCCGCGCCGCCAGAGGATTGCGACAGCCGTTTCGCCTTGTACGATGCTTATATTTTACCGCGAAACGTTGCTGTATCGTATCACTTGGATGCTAACAGCAGTTTACGCTTGACTGGGGGAAAATGAAAGATGTTGGAATTCGACTTTGAGCTTGAGTCGCTGGCTCAAATAAAAGTAATCGGTGTAGGCGGGGGCGGCAGTAATGCTGTAAACCGTATGATAGAAAATGGTGTTAAAGGTGTAGAGTTCATAACGGTGAACACCGATGCTCAAGCACTTCATTTGGCGAAATCGGAGCACAAGCTGCAAATCGGCGATAAGCTGACACGGGGTTTGGGTGCCGGTGCTAATCCAGATGTCGGCAGCAAGGCTGCTGAGGAATCCCGTGAAATTATTATGAACCAGCTGAAAGGCTCGGACATGGTGTTTGTTACCGCAGGTATGGGCGGAGGAACAGGTACTGGAGCCGCGCCGGTAATCGCTGAGATCGCGCGTGAATGCGGTGCTTTGACAGTAGGTGTTGTTACAAGACCGTTCACATTCGAAGGACGCAAGCGTTCCGGACAAGCTGAGCTAGGTATTGAGGCGCTGAAGGAAAAAGTAGACACGCTAATTGTCATTCCTAATGACCGATTGCTTGAGATTGTTGACAAGAAGACGCCAATGCTTGAGGCATTCCGCGAAGCGGATAATGTGCTTCGTCAAGCAGTTCAAGGTATATCAGACCTAATTGCGGTGCCTGGTCTTATCAATCTCGACTTTGCAGACGTCAAAACTATCATGACAGAGCGTGGATCTGCACTTATGGGTATTGGTATCGCTACTGGTGAGAACCGTGCGGCGGAAGCGGCAAGAAAAGCGATTATGAGCCCATTGCTGGAAACATCGATTGATGGCGCACGCGGTGTCATTATGAACATAACAGGTGGCAGCAATCTATCCCTGTATGAAGTTAATGAAGCGGCAGAGATCGTAATTTCAGCGTCAGATCCTGACGTGAATATGATCTTCGGTGCAATTATTGATGAAGATCTGAAGGACGAAATTAAAGTAACCGTGATTGCAACGGGCTTTGAGCATAAGTCAGCTGCAGCTCGCCGTGTGCCTCAACAACAACCGGAAGCGGTTGATACGAGACAAACGGGAAGCACAAGCGGCGTCAAGCCATTCGGTGCTAACAACACATCAAGCGATCAGCTGGAAATTCCAGCGTTCCTGCGCAATCGCCCTCGCAGCGACCGCTAAAGCTATCTTATTAACCGCTTCGCCAGCAATTGGTGAGGCGGTTTTTTGTGTTTTGCTGTGCATGCGTGGTTAGCTAGGCTATGACAGAGCGGAGGTATCCTAGAGGTTCTTATAAAACCGCTGCTCTCGCTCACACATCAGTGAGAAGCAGCTGTAAGCACGTATAGGTGCTTACAGCTGCCAAAGTAACCAGCCTGAACGCTAGTAAGAACCTATAGGTTCTTACAGAGCCGCCGCACCCACATCCGCTCAAGTGCTACAAAAAGCAGCTGTAAGCACGCATAGGTGCTTACAGCCGCCAAAGTAACCAGTCTGAACGCCTGTAAGAACCTATAGGTTCTTACAGAGCCACTGCACCCGCTCAAGTGCTACAAAAAGTAGCTGTAAGCGCAAATAGGTGCTTACTGCTGCCAAAGTAACCAGCTTGAATGCCAGTAAGAACCTATAGGTTCTTACAGCGCCGCCGCACCTGCTCAAGCGCTACAAAAAGCAGCTGTAAGCGCAAATAGGAGCTTACAGCCGCCAAAGTAACCAGCCTGAACGTCTGTATGAACCTATAGGTTCTTACAGAGCCGCCGCACCTGCTCAAGCGCTACAAAAAGCAGTTGTAAGCGCAAATAGGAGCTTACAGCCGCCAAAGTAACCAGCCTGAACGTCTGTAAGAACCTATAGGTTCTTACAGAGCCGCCGCACCTGCTCAAGCGCTACAAAAAGTAGCTGTAAGCACGCATAGGTGCTTACAGCCACTAAAGTAATTAGCGTGAACGCCTGTAAGAACCCATAGGTTCTTACAGAGCCGCCGCACCTGCTCAAGCGCTACAAAAAGTAGCTGTAAGCACGCATAGGTGCTTACAGCCACCAAAGTAATCAGCGTGAACGCCTGTAAGAACCCATAGGTTCTTACAGAGCCGCCGCACCTGCTCAAGCGCTACAAAAAACAGCTGTAAGCGCAAATAGGAGCTTACAGCCGCCAAAGTAACCAGCCTGAACGTCTGTAAGAACCTATAGGTTCTTACAGAGCCGCCGCACCCACCCTTACAAAAAATCAACTATAAGTGCTAATAGGTGTTATGGAGCTACAGAGGGTGTATCAATGGTAAGCCGTACACTCGAACAGCAATTAACATATTATAACTGCTGAACTATCGTTTCTTGATGTTCCGGGTTTATTTTGTAACAACGGATTCTTTGAGTGCCTTTGCCTGCTGGAAGCAGCAGTTGTTTCGCAACCATGCCGTGAAGAAGCTTCTGCGCATCGCGTTTTTTGATTTTTAGGAGTTGGATCACATCTGATGGGCGAATATGAAGCTGGGATTGGACAGCGTATCTCATTATTTCCAGCTGCAAGAATCGTTCGGCACTCGTTTCCTGTTTGCGGCCAATCAAGCTTTAACCCATAAACTGTTGAAGAAGCTGCTGACACATGCGCGGCTTCTCTTTGATGTCATCATAGGAGAAGCGCAGCAGCTTCCAGCCATCAAGTATGAGGTGGTTTTGGCGCATTAGAGAGTCTGAGAATTGCCAGCGCGAAGTTTCAGCGGCATGAGAACGATAACCATCGATTTCGATAGCTAACCTGAGTCCATTCTTGATATAAGCAAAGTCTAGAAAACGAATGCCATCACGAAAGTCTGCGATTTCGTACTCAGGAGCTAAACCTTCCAGCTCAAAAAAAGCCGGGAACCATACTGCCTCAAGAAAAAGCTTCTCGGCATGTCCATGTCCCTGTAATAATCTTCGTTTGCTTTCGCCCTCGCGTTCTGTCAGATGCACACCGAGCCAGCGCTCATGAATTGCATGAAACGACATTCCTTTGACCCCCTCAGAATAAAAAAACACCGCATACTGCGGGAGCAATTCATTCCCGAGCAAGCGGTGTTCTTCACGGCTTCATATATGGAGAATCATAATATATCTTTCATCAAGGAGCAAGTGGTAGATGCGGATTCTTTCACCAACATTTTAATCAGCAGCTGAAAAGTGGAAGCATATAGTCTCTCCGTCACTCTCTGGCTAGGCGGTTTTTATACTCCTACTCGACAAAAAAAGATATGTCATGCTGTCATGAATAGACAGACTTTGAAATAGGATTTTAATATACTAGTGTCAATCGTTCTCCCGGGTGCCGGCTGCAGGCCCGTTTATCGCAAGTTGCAGGAAGGTGACCGAAGTGGCTGTTTATGTGGATGTTATGTTTTTGCGAGAGCTGCTTGTGGATGGTGCAATTCTATTAACTTCTGCATGGGCCCGTCATCTGAAACCAACAACCTGGCGGGTGTTATTAGCTTCTGCTGTCGGAGCTTGTTATGTCGTTTTGATGCTTTTTCCGCAATTGTCTTTTATGTTTACACTCGCAGTAAAGGTCGGGATTTCGCTGCTTATGGTATGGATTGCATTCGGTTTTGCATCCATTCAGCATTATTTGAGAAATGTCGCGGCTTTTTATGCAGTGAATTTTGTCGCTGCTGGAGCTGTCCTTGGTCTGTATTATTTGTTTATGCAAGGATCCGGCGAAGTATGGAGAACGATTACGTTCGTAAATGGCAGCATGCGTGTCGAGCTCAAGATGGGACTTTTTTATTTGGTTGCTGCGTTCTGTATCGGACTGTATATATACCGTACCGTCTTGACGCAAAAAAGAGAACGGGAGTTGGTGCAGACTCATTTAGCTGAGGTCAAAGTTACAATCGGAGAACGGATACATGTATGTATTGGTCTAATTGATACCGGCAACCAGCTTTATGATCCTCTTACGAGGACGCCAGTCATGGTAATGGAAGCATCCCTATGGCAAGATGATTTGCCCGAATCGTGGTTGAATAGCATACGAGATGCACAAGTAGATCGTCTTGTAGCGGGAATGGATGAACAAGCCTTTGTATGGCAAGATCGGCTCCGCCTAGTCCCATTCAGAGGTGTCAACCGAGGTTCGCAGTTCATGCTAGCGATAAAGCCGGATGCGGTCGAAATCACTAGGGAAGGACAAGTTTTTGAAACGCGGAAGGTGCTGATCGGGCTGGACGGCGGAAAGCTGACGGCTGATGGGGCATACCGAGCCATAATCCATCCGTCTATGGTACAACAGTAAAGAACGTATGCTCATACAAACGAGGAGGGATGGGCCAGATGCTCGTCAAGTACAAATTGATCCTTCAGTTATATTATTATCGTGTGATGTTTTTATTCGGATTAAAAAGCGAAGAGATTTATTATATCGGTGGAAGCGAAGCGCTACCGCCACCCCTTACACGCGAAGAGGAAGAATATTTGCTGGAAAAGCTGCCTACTGGCGATACGGCTATTCGTGCTATGCTGATCGAACGGAATTTAAGATTAGTCGTGTATATCGCCCGTAAGTTTGAAAACACCGGCATTCATATTGAAGATCTCGTATCAATCGGCGCAATTGGACTTATCAAGGCGGTAAACACGTTTGATCCTGAGAAAAAGATTAAGCTTGCTACCTACGCTTCGCGCTGTATTGAAAATGAAATATTGATGTATTTGCGCCGCAATAGCAAAACACGGACAGAGGTTTCTTTTGATGAACCACTCAACATTGATTGGGATGGAAATGAGCTGCTGCTATCCGATGTGCTGGGCACGGAGAATGATACGATTTACCGGAATATCGAAGAGCAGGTTGATCGCAAGCTGCTCCACAAAGCGCTCGATAAGCTGTCTGAGCGTGAACGGATTATTATGGAGCTTCGCTTCGGGCTGGCAGATGGAGAAGAAAAAACGCAGAAGGATGTTGCCGATCTTCTCGGCATCTCGCAATCGTACATTTCCCGCTTGGAGAAGCGGATTATAAAAAGACTGCGCAAGGAATTTAACAAAATGGTGTAAAGCCGCACCCCGCTTGCAGATGTCGAATGATGTCGCAAGAGGAATAAAAAGACCACCTGAGGAGATAATGTACAGTAATGTTTCTCCTTGGGAGGTAATCACGTTGACCCGAAATAAAGTCGAGATCTGTGGAGTGGATACTTCGAAACTGCCCGTCCTAAATAATGTCGAAATGAGAGAATTGTTTACGGCATTGCAAACCCGCAATGAGTGGGCAGCAAGAGAGAAATTAGTAAACGGCAACCTGCGGCTAGTTCTTAGCGTGATACAGAGGTTTAACAATAGGGGAGAATTTGTAGACGACTTGTTCCAGGTCGGCTGCATTGGACTTATGAAGGCGATAGATAATTTCGATCTTGGCCAAAATGTCAAATTTTCCACCTATGCCGTACCGATGATCATCGGTGAAATACGCCGTTACTTGCGAGACAATAATCCGATACGCGTATCGCGGAGTCTGAGGGACATTGCCTACAAGGCGCTTCAGGTCCGTGACAGCTTGACGAACAAGAACTCGCGCGAGCCTACGATTTTTGAAATTTCGGAGGCGTTGAATGTCCCGAAGGAAGATGTCGTGTTTGCATTGGATGCGATCCAGGATCCGGTCTCGCTCTTTGAGCCGATTTATCATGATGGGGGTGACCCGATCTATGTGATGGATCAAATTAGCGATGAACGCAATAAGGATGTTTCTTGGATCGAGGAAATTGCGCTTCGCGAAGCGATGCATAAGCTGAACGACCGGGAAAAAATGATTTTATCGATGCGCTTTTTTGAAGGAAAGACGCAAATGGAAGTTGCTGATGAGATCGGCATTTCGCAGGCGCAGGTGTCACGGCTCGAAAAGTCTGCTATTCAGCAAATGCAAAAGCATGTAAAAACATAAAAAAACGGTGCCTCGCGGCACCGTTTTTTTGCGTAAAGCGGCATATTAGGCAATGGCCATCATCCAAAAGGTTATTCCGGAAAGAAGCAGGCATAAGGGAGAGTAAACAATGGTGTCCATCCGAGCAAAAGGTGTATGTTTAATGCTTTTAAAAAATCCAAGCATGTTAAACTCGCCTATGGCACGAATCAAAAAAACAACAGCAAGCGACCATCCGGCAAAAGCAGGCAGCCAGGCTGGACCGATCGACGGTATGATCTCCACATGTATGAGCAGCAGGATGGACGCTGCCCAGAACAAAATAATAACCGCAGCTATTTCGATTGGGCCTGGCCTAAAAAAGGGCTGTTTGTTTTCGCTCTTCGTAGGAACTGCGATAGCGAATCCGCTGCGCCCGCCGAATAGCCAGTATAGATGTATGCCTCCGACTATAAGCAGCACGCTGCTCACTATACCCGCCAATATTATCTGCATCTAAATCCCTCCGTTTAGATTAAAGTGACGTCTCCAGAAAGGGTTTCAAAAGAGCGATTTGTTTTTCTGCTTCTCCATCGCTGGGCGGTTTGTGCTTATGACGCTCATGCCAGCCTAAGTAATAGCTGTACAATAGCTCCGACTTGCTTGCCGCATCTTCGTGGCTTTGTCCGTAGTCCATAAGCAAGCTCGTCATATAATCCAATCTTTGTTTCTTGATTATCTGGAGAATATCGGCATATTCGGATTCCGAAGCGCCAAGATTGCGAAGATGGTAAATAAAATCTTGGCCTTCGACGGTGCTGAACATAACCCTCAGTAGATGGTAGATCTTCTCGCGAGGTGATGCTGATTCCTGTGCTTGCAAATGCGCAATAAAGGAAGCGGTTGCGAGCTCTTGCCAAGACACGATGATGCGTTTAATAAATGCAGCACGGGTTTTGAAGTACCAGTAAAAGCTTGTTTTGCTGCTGCCAAGCTGCTTAGCGAGCTTTTCAACAACTAAAGCTTCAGGTCCTCCTTCGGCAAAGAGCTTTAAGCCGAGCTTGATCCAGTCTTGTTCTGTAGCAATGATTTTGGGCATATATCCTCCTTCCAGAAAATTTCATTTGTACGGTATCGTACATTAATGATGACATGAAAGCGCTGGAAATAAAAGTATTGTACGGAATCGCACAAAAAAATATCGAGCAGTTAACTGTTTTTTTGAGTAGAAGGACATTTTGGGCAAATTGCTCATATAGTTATAGGAGAGGTAAACGGACGATCATCCTACATGAAAAGCGGTGAACGAAAATGAAAATATCTGATTTTCAGACCAAGGATGTTATTAATATCGTAGATGGGAAAAAGCTTGGTCAAATTAGTGATTTGGAGCTCGATTTGCGTCAAGGGCGCATTGATTCAATCGTCGTGCCACAGTTTACTAAGTTTTTGGGGATGTTTGGCGGCGGAGGTACGGAGGTCGTTATCCCATGGCGCAATATTGTGAAAATCGGTGCGGATGTCGTGCTCGTTCGGATGGATGATACGAAACAGCTGCGCGCGGAGGAAGAGGATTTGCACGCTCGCTCGTAACACGATAAACTGGCGTTAGCTAGTTAGTGATGCAAGCTTATAATAGAGGTGAAAACGTTATGGAAGCATTTGAACATTTCCAATCGGCGAAGGGACCTTCGCTTTTTTTATTGTCCGAATGGAATGACCGTTATACGGGAATGACAGCAGGGTTTACCGGCCGGAATGGCGGCGTAAGCGGCGCACCTTGGTCTTCTTTAAATATAGGTTTGCACGTAGGCGATTCGCAGCAGGACGTTATTGCGAACCGCAAACGGTTGACGGATGCGATTGGATGGAGCTTTGAGGCATGGACCTGCGCCGAGCAAGTACATGGCAATCGCGTGTCGCAGGTTACGCTCGCGGAGCGAGGACGCGGAAGAGATTCGATGGATGATGTAATGAAAGGTTCCGATGCAATCATAACGGACGTGCCTGGCGTGCTGCTTGTGTCTTTCTATGCCGATTGCGTGCCTCTTTATTTCTATGATCCCCACCATCAAGCGGTTGCGCTGGCGCATGCAGGCTGGAAGGGGACTGTACAGCAAATTGCTGCGGAAACCGTACAAGCGATGTCGGATGCTTACGGCACGAAACCTGAGCAATTAAATGCAGCAATTGGGCCCTCCATAGGCAGCTGCTGCTATGAGGTCGATGGTCCGGTTATTCAGCAAGTGCAGCATCTATTGGAGCAGTTAAGCGCTGATGGAGAATCGAGTCAAAAGATGCTGCATCGCTCTGTAGATGGCAAGGCGAACTTGGACTTGAAAGAAATAAACCGACAGATTATGATAAAAGCAGGAATTTTGCCGATCCATATCGAATTAACAGAGTGGTGCACCGGATGCAGGCGGGATTTGTTTTTCTCCCACCGCAAAGAAGGTGGCTTGACCGGTCGAATGGCCAGTTGGATCGGCATTCAGGAGAGGTGAAGCATGTCGTTAACGTTTGAAGATAGAGTACAACTGGTTGAAGAACGAATTAGCAAGGCTTGCGAGCGTTCAGGTCGCAGCAGAGAAGACGTGCAGGTTATTGCCGTCACCAAATATGTGTCTTTGGACACAGCAAAAACCGCGCTATCGCGTGGGTTTCGTCATTTAGGCGAAAACAGATGGCAGGACGCACAGGAGAAATGGGAAGCGATAAGCGGGGAAGCAGACAATGGAATAGACGAACAGCCGATCTGGCATTTTATCGGTTCGCTGCAATCGAATAAGGTGAAGGACGTCATTGGGAAATTTACATACATGCATTCATTGGACAGGCTGTCGCTTGCAGAAGCGATTGATAAACGAGCTTCGCAACTTGGTATTGTCGTTCCCTGCTTCATTCAAGTCAATGTTTCTGGCGAAGGCACGAAGCAGGGGCTAGCTCCTAACGAGTTAAAAGGATTTGTGGAGCAGCTTGCTTCATTCAAATCTATCTCGCCAATTGGCCTTATGACAATGGCTCCTTATGAAGCTGAGCCAGAGCAGACGAGGCCTGTATTCAAAGCATTGCGCGAGCTTCGCGATGTCATCCAGAGCAGTTCTGCGCACGGGAAAACGATCACGCACTTATCGATGGGCATGTCGAATGATTTCGACGTTGCGATTGAAGAAGGAGCGACATGGATTCGTCTGGGCACGATACTGGTAGGGAAAGAGGAGGAATAAGATATGAGCGTAATGAACCGTTTTATGAGCTTTCTCGGCTTGCAGGATGAGGAAGAAGTCGTAGAGAGAGAACGCATTGTTCAGCCGGAGGAACAAGAAGCTGAAACTTCTCCCTTTGAGGCACGTAAAAACACAAAGAGCAATAATGTCGTCAGCATTCACTCGCAGAAAAATGTTCGTGTGGTGCTTAGCGAGCCCCGTTCTTATGACGAAGCGCAAGAAATTGCCGATCATCTGCGTTCGCGCCGTGCTGTCATTGTGAATCTCCAAAGAGTCCGCAGCGATCTAGCTGTTCGGATTGTTGATTTCCTAAGCGGTACAGTGTACGCTTTAAGCGGAAGCATCTCTAAGCTAGGCCCCAACATTTTTCTTTGCACGCCGGATTCAGTGGAAATTCAAGGTGCTATAACGGAAATGCTGGCGGAGGAGAACGACTACAACAAAATGAGGTGACCTTGAGTTGTTTAATAGTGTGGGAGATGTAATAGGTACTCTTCAAAGTATCTACAGCTTTATGATTATCGGTTATGTGCTGCTTTCATGGCTGCCGAATGCGAGAGAAAGCTTTATTGGTGTTTATTTAGCTAAATTGGTTGAGCCTTACCTGGGAATCTTCAGAAGATTCATCCCTCCAATTGGCGGCATGCTTGATCTATCGCCGATTATTGCGCTTTTCGCATTGCGTTTCGTTGCGATGGGCTTGGTTGCGGTCATTGAATTTTTGATTCCGTAATCGGATTTTTTAAAATATAGGGAAGTATATCCTTAGGCTATACATTTTCTATATTTATCGGAATGAAACGCGTCGCGCCGCCAAAGGATGGCGATAACCGTTTCACCTTACTTAAAGGAATGATTTTGCATGAAACAAGGAATATACGATCATTTCCATCCCGATGAGAAACCTTTCGTAGATCGGGCGGAGGAATGGATAGAGCGGTCCGCACAGCAGCATGAGCTGAAGCGGACCGATTTTTTAGACCCTAGACAAGCGCAAATCCTTACTATACTGGCTAATCGCAACACAGATGTCAGCATACGGATGGACGGCGGATACGCGCAAGCAGAACGCAAGCGCGCAATTATTGGACCTGATTATCGCAATTTGGACGATGAGCACATAGGTATTTCTGTTCTCGTGGTCAACGGGCCAGGCCAAGCACAACTCGATTTGGATCACGGTGATTTTTTGGGTGCCTTACTCGGACTCGGCATTAAACGCGATCGAATCGGCGATATCCATGTGCATGAGCAATTCTGCCATATTGTCGTTATGGATGAAATAGCCGATTATTTAAACATACATTTGAGACAGGTTCATCGCATTAGCGTTCTAACCGACGTACTCCCTTTATCCGGTCTGCAGACTGTCGTTCCGAAGCTCGAGGAAATGAGCTTATCGGTCGCTTCGATGAGACTGGACGGCATTGCAAGCGATGTCTATCGCATCAGCCGTTCCAAGATCGTCGATCCGATCCGAGCTGGGAGATGCCGCGTGAACTGGAAGTCGGAGGAAGATCCATCTGAGCAGCTGCGGGCTGGAGATGTCGTGTCATTCAAAGGACTCGGTCGATTTAAGGTGTTAGAGGTCGACGGCGTGACAAAAAAAGGCAGGATTCGAGTCAGGATTGGTAAATTTATTTAATCCAATGCAGGATTCTAACTTTAGTTGTCGAATTTGTTCTCATTCAAATTGTATTACTCGGTTGCTAGAGTCATAAATATCTTGAGGAGGTGCGCCAATGCCGTTATCGCCATTGGACATACATAACAAAGAGTTTGGCCGGAGACTGCGGGGCTATGATGAGGATGAAGTCAACGAATTTCTTGATCAAGTTATCAAAGATTACGAATCCTTAATTCGTGAAAATAAAGAGATGCAAAATCAAGTGCTTGGTTTGCAAGAGAGATTGAATCATTTCACGAACATTGAAGAAACGCTTAGCAAAACCATTATTGTTGCGCAGGAAGCGGCAGATGAGGTAAGAAGCAACGCGAAGAAGGAAGCGCAGCTGATTATTAAGGAATCAGAGAAAAACGCGGATCGTATTATTAATGATTCCTTGGCGAAGTCCCGCAAGGTTTCGTTAGAGGTAGAAGAGCTTAAGAAGCAAGCCTCCGTATACCGCGCACGTTTCCGCACGCTGGTTGAGGCGCAGCTTGAGCTGCTCACTGTAGATGGTTGGGATACACTGGAGCCGCAATCCAGACAATCGGAGCATGAGCTTACTCGAGGCTAGTGAAATGCACAATCGGGCGAAATCCCATTTGACAATCGACAGGCTGTTACGCTATAACTAATAGTAATAAATCGATGATCTAAACTTCGTTGATAAGAACAAGTACGTTTTAGCATCACTCCCCAGAGAGCCGGCAGCAGCTGAAAGCCCGGCGTGTGAGCTATCGCGGAATATCCTCTTTGAGAAGCAGCGCCGAACCTGCGAATGCGGCAGTAAGTGTTGACGGCTGTCCCCCGTTATAGGGAACGCGAACAGATTATGTTCGTGACTAAGGTGCCGCATGAAGGCAGCAGATGCCTGCTGATTTCTTCATATGCCTGCTTATCGTTCGATATTGCATGCGCGGAACAAGGGTGGTAACGCGACTAAGCCTCGTCCCTTCTCATAGGGATGAGGCTTTATTTTTGTTTATAACAGGAGGCTGGAGAGATGCAACGCGTTGATGTCAAAGAACGTGCCCGTACTCGTGAGATGAGAGTGCTGGAGCAATGGAAAACTAACGAAACCTTTAAAAAATCGATCTCAAACCGGGAAGGCAAGCCTAACTTTGTGTTTTACGAGGGACCGCCTACCGCTAACGGAGCACCGCATATCGGTCATGTGCTTGGCCGGGTAATTAAAGATTTTATTTGCCGTTACAAAACGATGGCCGGTTACCGTGTCATCCGTAAAGCGGGTTGGGATACACACGGCCTGCCGGTTGAGCTTGGCGTCGAGAAACAGCTTGGCATTTCGGGCAAGCAAGAGATCGAAGAATACGGTGTGGAGAAATTCGTAAAGAAATGCAAAGCCAGCGTATTCGAGTATGAGAAGCAGTGGCGTGAGCTGACAGAGGCAATCGCTTATTGGACGGACTTAGATAATCCGTACATTACGCTGAAAAACGAGTACATCGAAAGCGTATGGCATATTTTATCAACGATCCATGGAAAAGGCTTGCTGTACCGCGGACATCGGGTTAGCCCTTATTGTCCGGATTGTCAGACGACGCTCAGCTCGCATGAAGTCGCGCAGGGCTACGAGGACGTGAAGGACCTTAGCGCAACAGCTAAATTCAAGCTTATCGGAACTGGCGAATATATTCTTGCTTGGACGACAACGCCATGGACGCTTCCGGCTAACGTTGCTCTTGCGGTAAACCCTGAGCTTGATTACGTACGTGCTTCCAAAAACGGCGAGGTGTACATCGTAGCTCAGAATTTGGCGGAAAGTGTGCTGAAGGATGGTTACGAAGTATTGTCAGCGGTCAAAGGCGCGGAGCTTGTTGGTCTTAGCTATGAGCCGCCATTTAATTACGTGGCAATCGAGAAGGGCCATATCGTAATCGCAGGCGATTTCGTCAGTGACACTAGCGGTACGGGTATCGTTCATATTGCTCCGGCACACGGTGAGGACGATTACCGTGTATCTCGCGACAATGGCATCAGCATGCTGAGCGTAGTAGATTTGGCAGGCCGTTACGTTGCTGAGGTAACCGATTTTGCCGGACGTTTTGTGAAAGACGCAGAACTGGATATTGATATTGTCAAAAACTTGAGCGAACGCGGACTGCTCTACTCGAAAGAACGTTACGAGCATAGCTATCCGTTCTGCTGGCGCTGCAAGTCTCCGTTGATTTATTACGCGATGGAGAGCTGGTTCATCAAGACGACTGCGGTTAAAGATCAACTGATCGCGAACAACAATAGCGTGGATTGGTATCCGGGTCATATTCGCGAGGGGCGCTTTGGCAAGTTCCTAGAGGATTTGGTCGATTGGAATATCAGCCGTAACCGTTACTGGGGTACGCCTTTGAACGTATGGGTATGCGAAGTGACGGGCAAAGAGTATTCGCCGAGCAGCATAGCTGATCTTAGGGCGATGGCAATCGGCGATGTGCCGGAGGACATAGAGCTTCATAAACCGTATGTTGACGGAATTAAATTGAAATCGCCATTCGCGGAAGGTGCGGAGATGATCCGTACGCCTGAAGTGATCGATGTATGGTTCGACAGCGGTTCAATGCCTTTCGCTCAGCATCATCATCCGTTTGAGAATGAAGAATCATTTGGCGAGCAGTATCCGGCAGACATCATTTGTGAAGGTATCGACCAAACGCGTGGCTGGTTCTACAGCTTATTGGCGGTGTCAACGCTATACAATGGCAAGGCGCCATATAAAGCCGTCATTTCTACTGGCCATATTTTGGATGAGAATGGTCAAAAGATGTCCAAGTCGAAAGGCAATGTTATCGATCCTTGGGAGATCATTAATGAATATGGAACTGATGCGTTCCGCTGGGCATTGCTAGCTGACAGCGCGCCATGGAACAGCAAGCGTTTCTCCAGAGGCATTGTTGGCGAAGCGAAGTCAAAGGTCATTGATACGATCGTGAATACACACGCCTTTTATGCGTTGTATGCGTCAATTGACGGCTTCGATTACACGCAGCATGAAGAGACAAAGTCAGACAACAAGCTTGACCGTTGGATTATCTCACGCTTGAACAGCTTAATCAGCACCGTGAATAAAGGACTCGAAGTGAATGATTTCCTAAATCCAGCCAAATCGATAGAAGTATTCGTTGATGAGCTGAGCAACTGGTATATTAGGCGCTCACGTGACCGTTTCTGGGGAAGCGGGCTATCGGCTGATAAATTGGCATCTTACCAAACGCTTCGCAGCGTGCTGATCACTCTGTCCCRTGTGATCGCTCCTTATGCGCCACTGTTGGCGGAAGAGGTATACGGAAATCTAGGCGGAGAAGGAAGCGTGCATTTGGCCGACTATCCGAAAGCGGATGAAGCCGCTATTGACGAGACGCTTGAGCGTGACATGGAAAGCGCGAAGCAGGTTGTAGAGCTGGCCCGCAACGTGCGTAACGAAACGGGAATTAAGACGCGCCAACCACTATCTGAGCTTATCGTGTCGCTAGACCGCGATTTCAACGTGACTGATTATGAGGATATTATAATGGATGAAATTAACGTTAAAGCGATAACGGTACAGCATTCGGACAGCGGCTTCGTTGATTTCACCTTGAAGCTGAATTTGAAGATTGCCGGCAAAAAATACGGTAAGAACGTTGGTCCAATTCAAGCGCAGCTTAAAAGCTTGCAGGCAGATCAAACGCGCGGAATTGTAAATGGCGGAGCGTTTGAATTTTTGACTGCGGAAGGCGAGCAGCTCTCCATCTCAATCGAGGAGCTTCTCGTAGAGAAACAAGCCAAATCCGGCTTTGCTTCAGCTTCAGCTGGCGGCGTAACCGTTGCTCTGAACACGGATATTACACCTGAGCTGGAGCAAGAAGGCTGGGTGCGTGAAGTGATTCGTGCCGTACAGGATACGCGGAAGAAACTCGATTTGCCGATTGAGAAACGAATTGACCTCGTACTTGATGTTGACGCCGTGCTTAAAGAAGCGCTGGATGCATTCGGACAGGTGCTTCAAGAAAATGTGCTCGTTCAATCGGTAGCCTTCGAATCGCTGCCTGAGATGGAAAGAGTTTCACTTGGAGAGAAAGAAATAGGGATTTTCATCCGTGGTTAAGGATATAGTATAGAGGATAATCACACGCGAAAAAACGAGGCCGTCGCCTACCGGCTGCTGCAGCAAGCGACTATAAAGTCACTTGCATGCAATGGCTGGAAGGCCCGACCTCGTTTTATTGTTGGTGAAAGGGGATGCCTCTTATGAAAATAATCAACCCGGAACAACCGAAACAAGGTAGCAACGAGGATATCTCGTTAAGCAGCCTAGACAAACGGCTGCAGAAAATTGCCGCTGACTTAGAACATACGCAAATAGCCGAATACGTTAATCTGTTGAACAGACCGAGAACCATGATTTGGAAAAACTTGCTCGCTGGTACTGCCAGAGGAGTCGGCATCGCGATCGGCTTTACCTTTTTTGCTGCGACGATTCTTTATGTGCTGCGTATTCTAGGTGCGCTGAACCTGCCGATCATTGGCGATTATATCGCGGATATCGTACGCATCGTTCAAATTCAGCTGGAAGGTAAAACGTATTAATCGTCATCTGTCCTCGGCTTCATCTGTTTCGAGACCGTGATCGCCTTCGCCTGTATCCAAATAATGCAAATATTCTCGGTTTCGAATGACGGAGACATGGCGGCCTGTTATATCCGTCGCGAGAAAGCTCTCGAGCGGCTCGACATAACCATCGTTCTCATACGCATCAATGCCTACATGACCATAATCGGCTACATCTCGATTCTCGGACATGGCGGGTGAATCCGCATTGCCCCATTGCTCGACAATCTGCCAAGCATCTTCGCCGTCGAAGCCGTTGTAAGAATCCTGCTCATCCATACTGGTTCGTCCAAACGGCGGGTCAAGCACGATTTCTTCAACGGGTCTGCGAAGAGACAGATGCTGCCTTGGCGCATGTTCAATGCAATGCAGCGTATCTGGCACAGCATCAAGCCGCTCAAGCGGTATGGGTTCATTACAGGTTGCGCATATCCCATAGGTGCCGCTGGCAATGGCTTGCAGGGCTGCGTCAATGCGCTGGAGATGAAGCTCCTCTTGTTCAAGCAACGCTACATCCTTCTCGCGTTCATACAGCTCTGTAGCTGTATCGCCGGGATGGTTGTCAATGGAAGTAAGCTCACCGGTATCATCTCGAAGCGATTCAGAAAGACCGTAATGATCATTGTTTTCCAGGCGCTGTTCGATTTCACTCTGTTCGTCCAGCAATCTGCTTTGCAGCAGTTTAATATGTGCATTTGTTGTCCTTGTCATATGAGCACCCTCCTTAGCAGGGAACATGATTGCTGTATTAGCTTTAGCTTAAACAAGGATTTTCAGTATGGGCTTCAATGGAAGATCCAGCTGCGGTACTGGCTCTTATTTGGTCCGGTATGCTACAATTAGTTGGTAACAAGGTGAAATGGCAATCGCCGTCCTTTGACGGCGCGGCGCATTTCATTCCGAGAAATATAGAGAATGTATAGGTTAAGGCTATACTTTCCTATATTTTAAATATTAACGCTCACGTTTTGCTTAGTCACACACGAAGCGTCTTTCGTTAAACCGTGCTTTACCAAAAAATAGGAGTGATATGATGCGTTTTTATTATTACTGGATAGCGGTTTTAGTGTTTATCCTTGATTTTGTAACAAAAAGATTAATTGAAACAAAGCTTGAGATCATGGAGCAAATAAGCGTTATCGGTAATTTTTTTCTCATAACATCTCACCGAAACCGAGGCGCGGCATTTGGCATTTTGCAAGAGCAGCGCATCTTCTTCATTATCATCACGATTGTGATTGTAAGCGGCCTTATTTGGTATATTCAGGCAATGAGGAAGACAGCAAAGCCTTGGCTGTTAATCGGACTAGGGCTCGTGCTCGGAGGCGCGATTGGCAATTTTCTTGACCGTCTGCGGTTTGGTGAAGTTACCGATTTCCTGCAGTTTAATTTCGGCAGCTATTCATTTCCGATATTCAACGTGGCGGATTCGGGTATCGTCTGCGGTGTAGCATTAATACTAATTGACACTTTATTATCTGCAAAAGATGAGAAGAATCGTTCGCAAAATGGAGAGGACAAGGATCAAAACAATCATGAGCAGCAACCTGTATAACGAGGAACCAATGGAATGGATCGCAGGGGCGGAGCAATCCGGCGAACGCGTAGATAAGTTCGTAACAGACAGCATAGATGACCAAGCCGTATCACGGACACAAGTGCAGGAATGGATTAAAGCAGGCGCCGTTCATATCGACGGCAAACTGGCCAAAGCGAATTTTAAAATGATCGAAGGCAATCATGTCGTTCTTCATGTGCCTGCGCCTGAAGAGGCGGCAATCGTACCAGAGAATATCCCTCTTGAGGTTATTTACGAAGACTCCGATTTGATTGTCATTAATAAGAAGCGCGGCATGGTCGTACATCCGGCGCCAGGGCATTCGTCAGGGACGCTTGTTAATGCGCTCATGTACCACTGCAAAGATTTATCCGGCATTAACGGCATGATTCGGCCGGGAATCGTGCATCGTATTGATAAAGACACAACGGGCTTGCTTATGGCCGCCAAAAATGACCTAGCCCATATTTCACTAGCGGAGCAATTGAAGGATCATACCGTTACAAGGAAATATATCGCGCTAGTTCATGGAAACTTGCCACATGATCAAGGAACAATCGATGCGCCGATTGGGCGCGATCTTAATGACAGGAAGCTGTTTACGGTAACGGAGCGCAATAGCCGAAATGCCGTCACTCATTTCCATGTATTGGAACGTCTTGGCGATTATACGGTAGTCGAACTTCAGCTTGAGACGGGACGTACGCATCAAATCCGTGTACACATGAAATATATCGGTCACCCGCTGGCAGGGGATCCGGTGTATGGCCGGAATAAAACAGTAGCCTTAAAAGGACAAGCGTTGCATGCAACCCTACTTGGCTTTACGCATCCGCGAAGCGGGGAACGTTTGGAATTTGAAATGCCGCTGCCTGCTGACTTTGAATTTGTGCTTAGCAACCTGCGTTCGAGATAATTCGAAACGTGCAAAAGTGCAAACTTTTCACCACTTTATTCATTATTTAGAGCGGAGAAGTACGTTATTCTAATGGATATGTACAGATGCAAATGAAAAATAAGGATAGGTGACAAGAAATGACATCCATTAATCAAAATTACTTGGAGCTGCAAGGCAGCTATTTGTTTTCCGAAATTGCCAAAAGACGTACGAAATTTATCCAGGACAACCCGAATGCTGAAATTATCAGCCTAGGAATCGGCGACGTAACTCGCGGCTTGCCTGATGCCGTTCTTAATGCCATGCACAGTGCAGTAGACGAGCTTGCCGCTCCAGGCTCATTCCGTGGTTACGGTCCTGAACAAGGCTACGACTTCCTTATTAACGCAATTATCGAAAATGACTACAAAGCTCGCGGCATCGAGATTGCTACGAACGAGGTTTTCGTCAGCGATGGTTCGAAATGCGATGTCGGCAACATCCAAGAAATTTTCAGCGAAAACAGCATCGTAGCCGTTCAAGATCCCGTTTATCCGGTATACGTGGATACGAACGTTATGGCTGGCCGCTCAGGCAAATACAATCAAGAAACGAAACGCTACGAGAATATCGCTTACTTGGAATGCACGGCTGAGAACGACTTCAAGCCAAGCCTGCCTGACCGTAAGGTTGACATCATTTACCTATGCTATCCGAACAACCCGACGGGTATGACGCTTACTAAGGAAGAGCTTAAAGTATGGGTTGATTACGCAAAAGCGAACAACTGCATCATTCTTTATGATTCTGCCTATGAAGCGTTCATCCAAGAGGAAGATGTTCCACACAGCATTTATGAAATCGAAGGCGCACGCGAGGTTGCCATTGAATTCCGCAGCTTCTCCAAGACGGCTGGCTTCACAGGCGTTCGCTGTGCTTACACAGTAGTTCCGCGCGAGCTTAAAGGTTTAGATGCTTCAGGCAACGAAGTGCTGATCAACGATTTGTGGAATCGCCGTCACACAACGAAATTCAATGGCGTATCCTACGTGACTCAGCGCGGTGCAGCTGCAATCTACTCGCCAGAAGGCAAAGAACAAATTAAGTCGCTGGTTGACTACTACATGACGAATGCAGCAATCATTCGTGATGGTCTTGCTTCGCTGGGCTTGGAAGTTTTCGGCGGCGTCAATGCGCCTTACATCTGGCTCAAAACGCCTAATGGCATGGATTCCTGGTCATTCTTCGATAAGCTGCTAACAGAAGCGAACATTGTAGGTACGCCAGGCGTAGGTTTTGGCCAAAGCGGACAAGGCTACTTCCGTCTTACTGCATTCGGCAGCCGCGAGAATACGGAAAAAGCAGTAGAAAGAATCCGTAAGCTCAGCCTTTAGTATCCAGCGCTATCTCTGCATAGCTCATCGGAAATCATCCACACTATGTACAAGCGGAAATCTTCGTTTTCACTTGACATTTTTCGACTGACGTGGGATAATTCCTATGATAAACAGCAGTACCTTTAACTCAGTCCCGAGAGGCTGGCAAGGTAGCGTGAATAACAAGTCAATTGAAGAGAAGAATTGGACAGCCTAGGCTGCTGCTTTCTGTGACGGAAGCGGCGAAGGCTCGTACCCTAACTCTTCATGACTTCTCACAAGCTCCTTGCGATTTCTGCAAGGAGCTTTTTGTCGCAACCTGGCATTTGGACTAGAATGGAAGGAGTCAGCGGAAATGACGGAAGAAGAGCATTTGGTGATTATGGACGAAACAGCGATTCGACGTGCATTAACGCGAATTGCTCACGAAATTGTGGAGAAAAACAAAGGTATCGACAATTGTGTCATCGTGGGTATTCGAACGAGGGGCATCTACCTGGCTCGCCGAATCGCCGAGCGTATTGGGGAAATTGAAGGAAAACCGGTGCTTGTAAGCGAGCTTGATATTACGCAGTATCGCGATGACCGGAAAACGGTGATCGGCGCAGACGTTGAAGTCGCAGCAGCAATCGGTGACACAGACGGCGTACCCTTCAACGTCCAGGACAAACGTATCATATTGTTCGATGATGTCTTGTACACGGGCAGGACGATTAGGGCTGCAATGGATGCGCTTATGGACTGCGGCCGACCGCAAAGCATTCAATTAGCGGTGCTCGTTGATCGGGGCCACAGAGAGCTGCCAATACGGCCTGATTTCGTAGGGAAGAACGTTCCGACCTCCAAGCAGGAGCAAATCGAAGTAGCTCTTTCCGAAATCGATCACATGGATCAAGTAACCATTATCAACCAGAGGGGGCAAGCCGGATGACTTTGACACAGCTTAAACAACGGAGTTTGCTCGGATTAAAAGAGCTTAGCCAAGAAGAAATCGAATCGATTCTTGATCGTGCCGCATATTGGGAAAATCATGAAACGAAAGTTCATCATACGCTGCAAGGCAAGTTCGCAGCGAATATGTTTTTTGAGAACAGCACACGAACGCGCTTTTCTTTCGAGGTTGCTGAGAAGCGGCTTGGCACAGAGGTTTTGAATTTCTCTGCGGCAGTATCCAGCGTCCAGAAGGGCGAATCGGTCTATGATACGGTTCGTACGCTTGAATCGATGGGAATCGACGTCGGCATCATTCGCTTGAAGCCAATCGGCGTGCTGGCCGAGCTGGCAACCAAAATAAAAGTCCCGCTAATTAATGCGGGCGACGGCAATAACGAGCATCCCACTCAAGCGCTGCTCGATATGTATACGATGCGCAAGCATTTTGGACAACTCAAGGGTTTGACGGTCTCGATTGTCGGTGACGTGCTGCACAGCCGCGTTGCACGGTCGAACTTGTGGGCGCTGCAGAAATTCGGAGTCAAAGTAAATTTCTGCTCTCCGCCTAATATGCAAGCATCTGAGCTAGACGTATCCTACGTCAGCATGGATGAAGCTTTGAAATCGGATGTTGTCATGATGCTTCGCGTCCAGCTCGAGCGCCATGAAAGCGGCATGCTAAGCTCGGCCGAAAGCTACCGCGAGCATTACGGCTTGACGGTGGATAGGGCAAGCAAGCTTGCCAAGCATGCGATTATTATGCACCCTGCTCCCATTAACCGAAACGTCGAAATAGACGACGAGCTGGTTGAGCACCCGCAATCAAGAATTTTTCCTCAAATGGAAAATGGAGTGCCGATTCGCATGGCTGTCGTGGAACGGGCGCTTAGCTAAATACAGCAACACAAACTGATAATTCCGGAGGGTGAAACAACTATGTCATTATGGATTATTAACGGTAACGTATGGAACGAAACTTCCGGCAACCTAGAGAGCAAGCATATTCGCATTGAAAATGGCTTGATCGAGGCAGTAATAGACGGTACGCAAACGCCCGACACAGGCAGTGCAGAAGTTATTGATGCGCAGGGCAAGCTAGTATCACCTGGCTTTATCGATATGCACGTCCATCTGCGTGACCCGGGCTTCGAATATAAAGAAGATATCGCGACAGGTACGCGTTCTGCAGCAAAAGGCGGTTTTACGACGATCGCCTGCATGCCGAATACGCGTCCGGTAACGGACACGGCTGAAACTGTTCGCTACATTAAAAGCAAAGCGGAGCAGGTTGGAGTTGTAAAGGTACTGCCTTACGCATCCATTACCAAAAATGAGCTAGGCCGCGAATTGACGGATTTCGCATCCTTGAAGGAAGCCGGCGCAATTGGCTTTACAGACGATGGGGTAGGCGTGCAAAATGCCCAAATGATGAAAAACGCGATGGCACTCGCACATTCGATGGATATGCCGATCATTGCACATTGCGAGGATGATACGCTTGTGGAAGGCGCTTGGGCGTCGGAAGGTGAATTCTCCCGCAAGCACGGCTTGAAAGGCATTCCGAATGAGTCGGAAGCGATTCATGTAGGTCGAGATGTCCTGCTCGCAGAAGCTACAGGCGTACACTACCATGTCTGCCATGTAAGTACAGAACAATCGGTAAGATTAATTCGCCTTGCCAAGCAAATCGGAGTGCGCGTAACTGCTGAGGTATGTCCTCATCACCTGCTGCTCTCCGACGAGGATATCCCTGGTCTGGACGATGCGAATTGGAAAATGAACCCGCCGCTGCGCACGCCGCGCGACGTCCAAGCCGTTATAGAGGCGCTTGAAGATGGCACGATTGACATGGTCGTAACCGATCATGCGCCGCATAGCGCCGAAGAGAAAGCACGCAGCGTACAGCTGGCTCCGTTCGGCATCGTTGGCTTTGAAACAGCGTTCCCGCTTTTGTACACCAAGTTTGTACAAACAGGCAAATGGACGCTTGGCTTCCTCTTGCAGCGTATGACTGCGGATCCGGCTCGCGTTTTCCGGCTTCCGACCGGCCGCCTCGAGCAAGGAGCACCGGCTGACATCACAATCGTCGACCTTGCAAACGAGCGTGCAGTGGACCCAAGCACATTTGCTTCCAAAAGCAACAACACGCCTTTCGGCGGCTGGAAGCTTAGCGGCTGGCCAGTAACAACCATCGTAGACGGCGCGATCGTCTGGTCTGAATAATCACGTTTATTAGCCTAGTAAATACAATATATGGGGTAAATCAACACCTGAGGAGTGATACGGATGCAAGCAAGATTATTGTTGGAAGACGGAACGTTGTTTACGGGTCTTTCATTCGGCGCAGAAGCGCAAATGATGGGCGAGGTCGTTTTTAATACTGGAATTACAGGATATCAAGAGGTACTGTCCGATCCGTCCTACTGCGGACAAATCGTGACGATGACATACCCGCTAATCGGGAACTACGGCATTACGCGCGACGATTTTGAATCCATACGACCATTCATTCACGGGTTCGTTGTTCGCCGCCACGAAGAGGTTCCGAGCAACTGGCGCGCACAATATTCGCTTGGTCAGCTTCTGAAAGAATACGGTATCCCGGGCATTAGCGATATCGACACCAGAATGCTTACGCGCAAGCTGCGCAACTACGGCACGATGAAAGGCCTTATCACGACTGGCAATGAGCGTATCGAAGAACTTGCTGAGCGTCTGAACATTTCCAAGCTAATGACGGATCAAGTTGCACGCACATCAACATCTCATGTTTTCTCAAGCCCTGGACAAGGCGAACGTATCGTGCTCGTAGATTTCGGTGCCAAAAGCGGTATTCTGCGTGAGCTTACGAAACGCGGCTGCGATGTCGTCGTCGTTCCGCACAACACAACGGCAGATGAGATTCGCCGCTTAGCACCAGACGGTATCCAATTGTCCAATGGTCCTGGGGACCCGCAGGATGTACCTTACGCGGTCAAAATGATTTCCGAGCTGCTTGGTGAATTCCCGATCTTCGGCATTTGCTTAGGCCACCAGCTGTTTGCCTTAGCATGCGGCGCCGAAACAACCAAATTGAAATTCGGCCACCGTGGCGGCAACCACCCGGTGAAAGAACTCGCAACTAACCGTTGCTACATTACATCTCAGAATCATGGGTACACCGTGCTTGAGGATTCGGTCAAAAACACGCCGCTATCCGTAACGCACATCAATAACAATGACCGTACCATCGAAGGTCTGAAGCATAATACATTCCCAGCTTTCTCGGTTCAATATCACCCGGAGGCAGCACCAGGACCTTACGATTCCAGCTACCTATTTGATGAGTTCCTAGAAATGATCCGTACGCACAAGAAAAACAACCCACAAAAACCTCGTCAAGCTGTGTTATCGGAGACGTTGAAAGGAGAGCTTCAGTATGCCCAAAAATAATGAACTCAAAAAAATTCTCGTGATCGGTTCCGGTCCAATTGTCATCGGACAAGCGGCGGAATTCGACTATGCCGGTACTCAGGCTTGCCAAGCGCTGAAGGAAGAAGGTTACGAGGTTGTACTCATAAACAGCAACCCTGCAACCATTATGACCGATACGAATATGGCTGATAAAGTATATATCGAGCCTATTACGCTAGATTTCGTTTCTCAAATTATTCGCCAAGAGCGCCCTGATGGGCTTCTTCCAACACTAGGTGGTCAGACTGGCCTAAATATGGCAGTTGAGCTCGCCCGCGCCGGCGTCTTGGAGCGCGAGAACGTGAAGCTGCTCGGAACTCAGCTTACTGCGATTGAGAAAGCAGAGGATCGCGACTTGTTCCGTGACCTAATGCGTGAGCTTGAACAGCCTGTTCCGGATAGTGATATCGTTACAACGGTAGAGGATGCTGTGAATTTCGCGAATACGATTGGATATCCAATCATCGTTCGTCCTGCTTATACATTAGGCGGAACAGGCGGCGGTATTTGCGCGAACGAAGAAGAGCTTCGGGAAACGGTAGCTTCCGGTATTCGCTACAGTCCGATCAGCCAATGCTTGATTGAGAAATCAATCGCCGGCATGAAGGAAGTTGAGTATGAGGTTATGCGTGATGCGAACGACAACTGTATCGTTGTCTGCAACATGGAGAACTTTGACCCGGTTGGCGTACATACTGGCGATAGCATCGTAGTAGCGCCTAGCCAAACGTTGTCTGACCGCGAGTATCAAATGCTTCGTTCGGCATCTTTGAAAATCATTCGCGCTTTGAATATCGAAGGCGGTTGTAATGTACAGTTCGCACTTGATCCGCAAAGCTATCAATATTATGTAATTGAAGTGAATCCGCGGGTTAGCCGCTCGTCAGCGCTTGCTTCCAAAGCAACGGGCTATCCAATTGCCAAAATGGCAGCGAAAATTGCTATCGGCTATACACTTGATGAGCTTGTCAATCCGGTTACAGGCCAAACATACGCATGCTTCGAGCCTACGCTTGACTATATCGTTTCTAAAATTCCGCGCTGGCCTTTCGATAAATTCGTCAATGCAAACCGCAAGCTGGGTACGCAAATGAAAGCGACGGGCGAGGTTATGGCTATCGGTCGTACCTTCGAGGAATCTATTCATAAAGCAGTCCGTTCCTTGGAGATCGGCGCGCACCGCATACATTTGAAGGAAGCATCATCGCTTGAAGATGCCGTACTTCGCTCGCGCTTGGAAAAGCCCGATGACGAGCGCATGTTCCTCGTAGCGGAAGCGTTCCGCCGCGGCTACAAGCTGCAAGAGATCCAAGATATTACAAATATCGACTGGTGGTTCCTTGATAAAATCGAACAAATTGTTGCATTCGAGGATCGTATGCGCAGCGAAGCGACTTTGACGGAGCAAACGCTCTATGAAGCGAAGCGCAAAGGCTTTTCTGACCGCTCCATTGCCGAGATTCGCAAAGAAGGCTTCCCTAACGGCAGCCACACGCATGAAGATGACATTCGAGCATTGCGTGTACAGTTGAACCTTAAGCCAGTATACAAAATGGTTGACACTTGCGCAGCTGAGTTTGAAGCTTCGACGCCTTACTACTACTCCACCTATGAGGTAGAGAACGAGGTTACGATTACGGATAAGCAAAAAGTGCTTGTACTCGGCTCAGGTCCTATTCGGATCGGTCAAGGCATCGAGTTCGACTACTCGACCGTACATGCGGTTTGGGCGATTCAGAATGCCGGCTATGAAGCTGTAATCATTAACAACAACCCGGAAACGGTATCGACAGACTTCAGCACGTCAGACAGACTTTATTTCGAGCCATTGTTCTTCGAGGATGTCATGAATGTTATCGAACAAGAAAACCCAATCGGTGTAATCGTACAATTCGGCGGTCAAACAGCGATTAACCTTGCGGCACCTCTATCCAAAGCTGGCGTGCGCATTCTAGGCTCAAGCCTGGAGAGCATTGACGCAGCTGAGGACCGGAAGAAATTCGAAGCATTGCTTCGCGGCCTTAACATTGCACAGCCAGACGGCAAAACGGTTATATCGGTCGATGAGGCAGTCGTTACAGCTCAATCACTCGGATACCCTGTGCTTGTTCGTCCATCGTATGTACTTGGCGGACGCGCAATGGAGATTGTGTACTCCGACGAAGAACTTCTGAGCTACATGGAAGTAGCAGTTAAAATCAATCCGGAGCATCCGGTACTGATCGACCGCTACATGCTTGGCAAAGAGGCAGAGGTAGACGCAATCTGCGATGGTGAAACGGTTATTATTCCGGGTATCATGGAGCATGTTGAACGCGCGGGGGTTCACTCCGGCGATTCCATTGCGGTGTACCCTCCGCAGTCACTATCGGAAGATATTAAACAGCAGATTGTCGATATCACGATCAGCATCACGAAAGCATTGAATGTAATCGGACTTGTCAACATCCAGTTCGTCATCCATCAAGATAAAGTGTATGTAATCGAAGTTAATCCGCGTTCATCGCGTACGGTTCCGTTCTTAAGCAAAGTGACGAACATTCCGATGGCTAACTTGGCTACCAAGGCCATTCTAGGTACGAAGCTTGCTGATCTCGGTTATGTAGAAGGCTTGTGGCCAGAGGACGAGTATGTATCCGTTAAAGTTCCAGTATTCTCCTTCGCTAAGCTTCGTCGTGTAGATCCAACGCTTACGCCGGAAATGAAGTCGACAGGCGAAGTAATGGGGCGCGACGTACAATATGCGAAAGCTCTATATAAAGGTCTTATCGGTGCAGGCATGAAGATTCCGACTTCCGGCGCTATTATTGCTACTGTTGCGGACAAAGACAAAGAAGAAGCGACAGAATTGCTGCGCGGATTCTTTAATCTCGGCTACAAAATCATCGCTACAGGCGGTACCGCCAAAACGTTGGAAGACGCGGGACTCATCGTAACGACCGTTAATAAATTGAGTGAAGGCTCACCGAACATCCTGGATCTCGTACGCGAAGGTCAAGCGCAGTTTGTCGTCAACACATTGACAAAAGGCAAAGCCCCTGAACGAGACGGTTTCCGAATTCGCCGTGAGGCAGTTGAGAATGGCGTTGTGTGCATGACATCGCTTGATACGGTTCGCGCATTGCTTATCATGCTCGAGACGTTGAATTTCTCATCGCGCTCCATGCCGGTGCTGCTTCAAAAGAAATAAGCTCTCACCAGCTTAAAAGTACGGCCAGCGTTTATTGCTTGGCTAAGCATCTAAGGGCCGTAAGCCCTTTAGGTGCTTAGCTGAAAGCGAACGTATGGCCGTTTATTATGCAAATGAGCATAGAAATGGGGAGAACATAAATGAAGATAACGAAAGAACAAGCAGCAGGACGGATTATGGTTGCGCTGGACTATCCAGATGCTGAAGCTGCTGAACGGCTCATAACAGAGCTTCAAGGTATTCCTTGTTATTTGAAAGTAGGCATGCAGTTGTTTTATACGGCAGGTCCTTCGTTTGTAAGCAGCTTGAAGGACCGCGGCTACTACGTGTTTCTTGATGTGAAAATGCATGATATTCCGAATACGGTAAAAGGCGGCGCAAACAGCATTACAAAGCTCGGCGTAGATATGTTCAATGTCCATGCTGCAGGCGGCAGCGCTATGATGGAAGCGGCGATGGAAGGCGTGGATATGGCGTTGTCGGGCAGCGGCTTGAATAGGCCAGCCGTAATCGCAGTCACCCAGCTGACCAGCACAAGCCAAGCCACGCTGAATGAACAGATCGGTATAAGCGGTTCAGTCGAGGCAGCAGTCATTCGGTATGCAGAGCTTACTAAGAAAGCAGGACTAGCTGGCGTAGTTGCATCTCCATCGGAGGTTGAGGCCATTAAAGCGGCATGCGGGTCAGCTTTCAAAACCGTAACCCCAGGCATACGCCCGGCTGGCTCAGCTGTTAATGACCAATCACGAATAATGACGCCTGGCGAGGCTTTGCGACAAGGGACAGACTATATGGTAATCGGACGTCCGATTACCGCTGCTGCGAATCCAAGATCCGCATTAGAATCAATCATTGAGGAGCTGATTTCCTATGAGTAAATTAACGATATCGGAATTGCCTGACCAAATTGCCAAAAGCCTTCTTGAAATCGAAGCTGTGGCGCTGCAGCCAAATGATCCATTCACGTGGACCTCGGGTATTAAATCTCCAATCTATTGCGATAATCGTCTTACGATGACTTATCCTGCCATTCGCGATCTCATTGCAGAAGGGTTCGCAACGATTATCCGCGAGCAATATCCCGATGCTGACGTAATTGCAGGCACATCGACAGCAGGCATACCGCATGCTGCTTGGGTTGCGCAAAAGCTTAATCTGCCAATGGCCTACATCCGCGATAAAGCTAAGGGCCATGGCAAGCAGAATCAGATCGAAGGCAAAGTACTGCCAGGTCAAAAGGTGGTCGTGATCGAGGATTTGATTTCTACCGGAGGCAGTTCTATTAAAGCAGCTCTAGCTGTTAGGGAAGCCGGAGCAGAAGTGCTAGCTGTACTTGCCATTTTCACTTACGAATTTGAAAGTGCGAAACAAGCTTTCGAAGCGGAGCAAGTGCCGCTCGCTACGCTATCTAATTACAGTGCGCTTATTGATTCCGCTGTCCAACTTGGAAAGGTTGCTGCTGGGGATGTAGCAACGCTGCAAGCTTGGAGACAAGACCCGCAATCCTTCGGTAAATAGCAGCTTGGCTGCAGCTATCAAAAGGCATGTTCTCTTGTTTAGGAGAACATGTCTTTTTTTGCTGCTCATTCGACAAACAAATTTAAATATTTTAATAGATGACTATAAGCACAGGCGTTTACCTCCGATAAATACTATAGAGATAATGAACGAAGGGGCGGAATGAAGAATGAAATTGTCTTTACGATTTAGATTGGCTATGCTTTCAATTGTACCACTTGCGTTTTATGCGTATACGGGTCTTTTTATGCTTGGTGAGCAGCGTTCCTTATTGGAACAAATGACTGAGGAAATATATGAGACCTCAAGCAAAGTTGATTCTCTGATCCTGAATGCGGATCGGGATATGTACCAAGCCTACCAAGCTTATTTGCAAATAGAATCGGGCACGCTTGATCAGGCAAACGCTGATGCGGCACGCGAGGAGCTCGCGCTGAATATTAAGCAGGTGGATGACCGTGTAACTGAAGCGCAGGCCATATTATTCGAAAAAGGTATGCAAACGCTGGCCGAAGGGGAGTCGAAGCGCAGCATCGATCAGATACTGATTGAGTTCCGTGCGAATTATAATTTCTGGACGGAGGCCGCTGTAAAAGCTGCAGCAGATGGCGTAAGCAAATTCCAAAATAGTCAAATTGATAGCAGCTTCCTAAAAAGCCGCTCCGGCATTGACGAAATCGGTCAAAGCATAGCTAACCATACAGATCTAACTCTTTCCAACATTACAAAGGATCTGGACGAATCGCAGCTTACGTTGTTTATTTCGATTATATCAGTGACAGTTGTTCTTGGAATTTTTGTGTTTTTTACGATTCGACATATTATGAAAACGATCAGAAGCGTTGTTTTCAAAACCCAGCGTGTAGCTGAAGGTGACTTAACAGTCATTCCTGATGCAAAGTACAGCAAGGATGAGCTTGGCAGTATTTCACGTTCAGTCGACCATATGATTGAGGCGATGAGCCAGTTGATCAAAGGGATCGCCGATAATGCAGCTGAAGTGACCAGATCGACAAACGAGCTGACGACTACCTCGAAAGAATCGGCTGCCGCTGCCGAGCATGTAGCCCATAATATTAATGAAGTCGCAAACGGCTCTGAAGTACAGGCTAGAGGGGCAGAGGAGACTTCCCGTGCTATTGAGGAAATGACAATCGGTATCCAGCGAATTGCCGAGAATACCGCTTCGATTGCTGACAAGTCAACCTCGACCTCTGAGCAAGCCAGTCAAGGACATGATGCGCTATTGCGGTTAATTACGCAAATGGACGAAGTGTCTACGGTCATCAATAAGCTTTCCGCAACCATTGGTACGCTGGAGCAACGCTCCAAAGAAATAGGTGCGATAGCTGACAACATCACAATCTTTGCTAATCAAACGAACATATTGTCGCTCAATGCTTCTATCGAAGCAGCACGCGCAGGCGAGCATGGTCGGGGCTTTGCAGTAGTTGCTGGTGAAATTCGCAAGCTGGCAGCAGGTTCGCTTGCTTCAGCAGAAGGTATCCATCAGCTGGTGGATGAGACGAGGACTGAGATCACTGGCGCGTCCGCTTTTATGGCCCAAACGGTTGAGGAAGTAGAACGGGGAAGCGATCGCGTGCGCGACGTTCGTCAGAATCTGGATATCATTGTTGCTTCTATTACTCAGATGAGCGAGCAGATCCATGAGAACTCTGCCATTACACAGCAGATGTCAGCGAGCTCGGAGCAAGTAAGCGCGTCGATGGAGCAAACCGCGTCAACTGCGGCAGCGAACCTGGAGAAGACGGAGAGTGTAGCAGCCGCAACGGAAGAACAGCTTGCCTTGATGGATAATATTTCGTCATCCGCCAGCCATTTGAACGAAATTGTGCTTGAGCTGGATCAGGCGATCTCTCATTTTAAAGTAAAGTAGACATGTCATGGAAAGCTGTCGACGAAGGTTGCGAAAGCATCTTCAGTAGGCAGCTTTTTTCAAATGACGAATTGTAATATGAAGTGCGACAGCTAGAAGAACAAAGAAGCCCATGAGTGGATTCGTGTAAAATGGAAGTTACCACACAACCATCAATTACAGGAGAACCCAACATGAGCTACTCCCATCTTAACATAATTGAACGAGGGC
>NZ_JBFRGD010000034.1:0-61167 GCF_052115165.1 Paenibacillus sp. 2TAB23 | reverse complement strand
GGTTACCCACGTGTTACTCACCCGTCCGCCGCTAACCTTGTCCCGAAGGACAAGATCCGCTCGACTTGCATGTATTAGGCACGCCGCCAGCGTTCGTCCTGAGCCAGGATCAAACTCTCCAAATTGGTGTTTGACTTGCTCATTACATTTGTTATCGCTTTTTCGCTTATCCCGAAGGATTTGCGAGGCAGTTGTTACTCGTTGTTCAGTTTTCAAAGAGCAATCTTTTCTTTCGTGTCGGCCGTTTGTCTCATTGGCGACTTTTATAATATATCACAGCTGCCCAAGTTAATGCAAGTCTTTTTTTAATTTCTTTTTTTGAAGCTTGTTTGCTTACTCTTGGCGCGAGAACTAATGTAGCATATAAACGATACGCGAGTCAACCTTTTACTTCAACCTTTTTTACGAACTCATCATACAACGACCCATTGGAGACCTACAATCAAGGCAATCCCAGGTACACCTAATGTTATTACAGTTCCTATGGTGATCGGATTAAGGGGTATGTAAATACCGGGCAAAAGGTCAGAGTAATTAAGTAAATAGAGCAATCCAGCAGCTAGTACAAGATGGAGAGTAAAGCTGCGAAGCAATCTCCATGACATTTTGTTCTTGAATAATACAATAGCCAATAAAAGAGAAGATGCCACGAACAGCGTTAACCAAATCGCGTTCATATTCCAATCCCTCCCCAGCGAGGCCACTTTTCACTTGTATGTTTCGCCAATCGAAGCAGCATTTCATACCTCTTCTCTGCGGTAATAACGCTATAAATGGCGTAATCGATTTGATCCTTTCCAACCGCGTACTCGAAAAAACGATTGGCATTTTCCCATTCACGGTGTGCTTCCGCTATTTCCTTTCGGATTTCCTCCATAAGCACCGAGTCCTTATGTATAGCTTCTTGCTGCTTCTTAATCAAGCCTATCCCCTCCCGCATATCTTCATCAATCGCAACCCATTACTATATGTATAGGCTTGGACTAAGGAATAGAACGGCAGATTGGACGGCTGCGCGTCTGTCTAAACAACAAAAGCGGCGAGCCCAGTAAATACCGGGCCGCCGCTTTCGGAGGGATATAATTAATTAATTTCTCTTCGACCTTCGAGCGCTTTCGATAACGTAACCTCGTCCGCATACTCAAGATCTCCGCCAACCGGCAATCCATGTGCAATGCGCGTAACACGAATGCCAAATGGCTTAATGAGCCTCGATAGGTACATCGCTGTCGCTTCGCCTTCAATGTTCGGGTTAGTGGCTAATATAAGCTCCTGAACACGCTCATCGCTGAGTCTTCGCAGCAGCTCGGCAATTCGAATTTCATCCGGCCCAATGCCCTCCATAGGAGAGATCGCACCCTGCAGCACATGATATTGCCCCTCATAATCTTTCATACGCTCGATAGCTACAAGATCCTTCGAATCCTGAACGACGCAAATGACCGATTGGTCACGCGATTTGTCCTGGCATATCCTGCAGGGATCGGTATCCGTAATGTTGCAGCACACCGAGCAGTAGAACAAATTACGCTTAACGCTCACTAGTGCCTTAGCGAAATCAATAACATCGTCTTCTTTCATTCGAAGCACGTGAAACGCCAGACGGGCGGCAGTTTTGGGTCCAATACCTGGTAATCGCGTAAAAGCATCAATCAACTTCGCTATCGGTTCGGGGTAATGCAAAACTGGGTACAGCTCCTTTCAAACGGAAGCAAGACTACTGCTTTAGAACAATCCAGGAATTTTCATTCCGCCAGTAAATTTCCCCATATCTTTATTAGCAAGCTCATCTACTTTGGTAAGCGCATCGTTCACAGCTGTAAGCACAAGATCCTGCAGCATTTCTACATCTTCCGGATCTACTGCCTCAGGCTTAATGGTAATGTTAAGCAGCTTCTTATGGCCATTAGCCGATACCGTCACGACACCGCCGCCAGCTGTACCTTCGACTGTTTTTGTTTCAAGCTCTTCTTGAGCCTTCATCATTTGATCCTGCATTTTTTTAACTTGCTTCATCATTTGGTTCATGTTATTCATTTCTATTCACCTCATCATTAGTATTTAATCATTATCCTTCACAACTACTAGGTCTTCGCCAAAAAGCTTAACGGCTTCCTCTACCCACACCGGCCTGCCGGGTGACTGAGGAACATTAGGCGAATCCGCAGACTCATGCTCGAGCTGCAGCGTCTCGCTCTTCTGCGAAACCGCTCCCTGTGCGGCAGCCTGCCAGTCTTTCATCATGACTGTAACGATTCGAAACGATCCACCTAGCACATCGTGCATCACTTTTTCAATAATATCACGATTCGCAGGTTTTTCGGTCGTTTCCCGGTGCATTGTATTTTTGAATGCGACAAGGATAGCATCATCTGCCGAAGCGACTGGCTCTCCATCCTTCAACCAGGCATGAACGGTAATCTTGGCATCCTTTACCCCTTGAAGGACATCATTCCATTTCATACGGAATTGATTGAACTCCGGACTGCCTGCATTCGCCAAATACGGATCAAGCTTAACGGTTCTCGCCGCTCCCCCAGATCCGCCGAACGACGTGCGAACCGCATTCGTTCGCGCTGCTTGCTTGCTTGCCGCCTGATCCGCAGCGGAAGATTGTCCTCCGCCCGCTATTCCATTTTGCATGGCCTGTTCAAGCTTGCGCTCAAGCGCCTCAACCTGCTGCCGCAATCGTCCCACTTCCGCGGCTTGCGCTCCGTTAGAAGCTGCAGGCGCCGTGCTTGAAGCAGATGCACCGCCTGCGGATTGCTCATCGCCAAGCGTACACAGCTTCATAAGCGCCACCTCAAACAAGGTTTGGGGCTGGGAAGCATGCTTTAGCTCGACTTGATAGCGATTGAGCGTATCAATCATGGCGAACAACCGCGACGGCGTGAAGGCATCCGCCATCATTTTGAAGCGTTCCGGATCAACAATTCTTTCCGTTACCGCGCCGCCCTGAGGTGCAAGCTTCATTACTAACAGATCTCTGAAGTAATAGATCAAGTTCTCGAGGCATTTGTCAGCACTTTTGCCCGCTTGCATCAAGCTCTCTACCAGAGGCATCACAGCCGAAACATTACGATCCTTCACAGCTTCCGCCAATTGATAAAAGTGATCCGCAGCCATGCCGCCAGTCACATCTACCGCAGCTTCAAGCGTAATACGATTATCAGCAAAAGCAGAGACTTGCTCCAGCAAGCTAATCGCATCTCGCATACCGCCCTCGGATAATCTGGCGATATACGCAATCGCGTCCTTATCGGCCTCGATACCTTCCTCCTGGCAAATCTTAATCAAGTGCTCTGTCTGCTCTTCCAGCGAAACCTGCCTGAAATCAAACCGCTGACAGCGTGAAATAATCGTAGCAGGCAGCTTATGCGGTTCGGTCGTCGCCAAGATAAATATCACATGCCCCGGCGGCTCCTCCAATGTCTTGAGCAAGGCATTGAACGCCTCAGCCGTAAGCATATGTACTTCATCTATAATATAAACCTTGAACCGCACTTCCGAAGGTGCATATCGCACTTTGTCACGGATATCGCGAATTTCATCAATTCCACGATTAGAAGCAGCATCGATCTCGATTACATCCATAATATGACCAGCGGTAATCCCTATGCAAGCATCACATTCATTACAAGGTTCCTCAGCCGGACCGCGTTCACAGTTAACCGCTTTCGCTAATATTTTGGCAGCGCTGGTCTTGCCTGTTCCCCTTGGCCCGTTAAAGAGATAAGCATGTGACACTCGTTGTTCACGAATGGAATTCTGCAGCGTTTGGATAATGTGCTGTTGTCCAACCATGTCCTGAAACGTCTGCGGACGCCAGGCACGGTATAAAGCGATATGTGACACGCAGACCTTTCCTTTCATGTTGCCTTTTATTGCAATAAAAATTGCCGCATTCCTATTATACAACAACTGTGTAGCAAGCAAAACTTTCTTTTGCCTGCCAAATCCATATTCTATTACAAGAAGAAACGGCTTCGCCGTACTCTGCAGAAGGAGGGTATACGTTTCTCGTAGAAATAGAAGAATACCTTATCGCGTGAAACATATAAAGTCTTATATCTAAACAAAAACACCTGCTTCCGCTATTTCCGACTAGAGCATCGAACAGCGTAACCAGGTGTTGCTTCTGTTATTGAAATTCATGGTTTAAAAATGGTTAGTACCGTGCACCTACTCCTGATAAATGCGACCCAGGCGACATCCTTGCACTACAGCTCGAGTCAGGCACTCCCCCGGCACATGAACTAATTTGCTTATGGCTGCTTCCTTCCGGACCTGACCGGGTTCACAAACGTCCATTGCGGAGGACCCAACTGTCAACACTGCTCGCAAGTGCCAAGACCCTACATCAGCATAACCTCAAATAGGAATTCAACCTCGCTACAGCGGATTGCGAGTTACAGGGCACCGCTACCTCCCCATCTAGCACGGCAAAAATAAGTATAGCCGATTCGAGCACAAAGCGCAACTCGTACCGTTAATTGGAACCATATGGCGATTCTTATCGTTTGGCTTCCACATGAACGTTATACCGCGGCATATTATGCTGCACAACAGACTGAGCCTTCGCCCGCAGCTGCTCAACTTGCCCGTCCGATAAAGAACCTGCCACATCCAAGTTCACATGCAAGTCCGTACCGTTGAAATAAATTCTCGTATGCTCTATTCCGCTAATAGGCTTAAGCACCTGCTCGATCATATCGCCATCTGCGTTATAATTCAGATATTGAAGGCGGTTCGGCAAGTTTGGGTTGCTGTTCGAATACCCCATATAACCATCATGACCATATGTTTTCATTTTGTCCTGCTTGCTGCTGCCGCATGCCGAAAGCGTTGCGGCTAACAGCAGCACGAGTAACAGCATTAGCGATATTCGATATGAAGCCAATCGATCCGTAAGAACCGTTCGTTTCTTTTCCAATCAAAAAACCTCCCTTCTAACCAATAGGATGGCTGAGGGAGGCTCTTGTATTCTGCCAAATAAAGGCGGAACGATTGAATGGATTAAATACCGTATTTCTTCTTGAAACGATCGACGCGGCCGCCAGCATCCAGGAACTTTTGCTTACCCGTGTAGAATGGGTGGCATTGGGAACAAACCTCTACGCGAAGGCTCGATTTAATCGAACCAGTCTCGAAGGAATTTCCACAAGCGCAAGTTGCTGTAATGATGTGGTATGTCGGATGAATAGCTTGTTTCATCTCGTTCACCTCTTTCTGCCCTGAGTCGCATGCGGACCCAGAGTTAAATCACACATCTCGGATTATAGCATGAACTCTTTTACAGTTGCAATGAATAATCGCTCATATGTTAATATTAGCTAAAATTACCGAATAAGGAACTCTTATCGGCGCAAGGCGGCAGGCGGGACATGTGTATAGGAACCAATCACAACATCCGGTAGCTCCTCGCGAAAAATCTCCAGCATTTGCTTCATCCCATAAATTTCACCCTGGGCCTTTGGAATAATAGCCAAATAACTCTCGGGATCGATATTCAGATTACGCATTTGGATGAGCTTAAGTCCTGTTCGCTTGACGAAGCCGATCATCGCTTCAATTTCTTCCTCGCGATCGGTAACCCCTGGAAAAATCAAATAGTTAATAGAGGTATATACTCCATTATCAGACGCATATTTCAGCGATTTCTCAACATTCTTCAAGGTGTAGCCACGCGGCTTGTAATAAGCGTTGTAGTGGTCATCGAGGGCGCTAATCGTACTTACCCGCATCAGGTTTAGCCCAGCATCTACGATAGCACGCATGTAATCAGTCAAACCTGCATTGGTATTGATGTTGATATAGCCAAGCGAGTTCTGACTGCGAACGCGTTTCATCGCTTCCACAATAATTCTAGCCTGCGTTGAAGGCTCCCCTTCGCAGCCTTGTCCAAAGCTGATAATCGATTCCGGCTCACGAAGATGCTCCAGCATGATCTCAACAACCTCTTCAACGGTCGGTTTAAAGTTCATGCGAGTCTGCGGAGCGACAAAGCCGCTATCGTCAGGCTGCTCCGATATACAGCCAAAACATCCAGCGTTGCAAGAATAGGACACCGGAACGGCTCCTTCCCATCTGCCAAGGAAGGTGTTCGAGGAGGTCAGGCATTCGTAACCCAATGCACAATTGGATAAGTGCTTATACAGCCGATTTTCCGGGTATTTGGCAAGTATGCGTTCGACTTGGATGCCTAATTCGCCGCGGTCGCAATTGAGCGGATCCCATCTTTCCGGATCATCGCATTGCTCCGCCGTAACGTAAAAGCCTCCATCCTTCCACACCACTGCCGTATATCCGAACAAAGGCAGCTTCTCATTCTTATCGGCCTTCACGTACCCCGGCAGACATAGACGGGTAAAACCTTGCGGCAGCAGCGCGCCAACCGCTTGCGCGCCGCCAGGCAGCATTTGCATTTCGCCGGAATCCGGATTAAGACCAATCGGCCTAGTGAAAGGCAGGCTAACTAAAGTCGCGCCATTAGGAAGAGGGATCAATTCCTCCTCCATAATCTCGACAATCATATCGCCGCTTCTTCCAAGTGCTATAAAATCGGGATGGTCAAAAACATTGCCGTTCTCATCCGCATATACGAGATTCATGTTGTTCTCCCTCCTGCGGCCTTACGATCCGTGCGTCGTTCTAGGCGTTGGCCGCCTGCTGGTCGCTGTCGTGCTGCTTTTGATGCCGGACCGCTCCGGCTTCGCTTCTACCGTTGTATCGAGAGACATAAGGAACTGTTCGTTGTTCTCGCTGTCTTTTAGTTTTTTCAAAAAGTTATCGACATAGTCAGGCGTATCCGTCATGCCCCTGCGGATGGCCCAAACCTTCTCAAGCTCTTCCTTAGTAAGGAGCATTTCCTCCCGTCTTGTGCCTGATCTGCGTAGATCGAGCGCAGGGAAAATACGTCGTTCGGAAAGCTTCCTGTCGAGATGGAGCTCCATATTGCCCGTACCTTTAAATTCCTCATAAATAATATCATCCATACGCGAGCCCGTTTCGATTAGCGCTGTTGCTAGAATCGTCAAGCTGCCGCCTTCCTCAACGTTGCGGGCCGAACCGAAAAACCGCTTCGGACGGTGGAACGCAGCAGGATCGATACCGCCGCTAAGCGTACGTCCAGATGGAGGAATAACTAAGTTGTAGGCTCTCGCTAGACGAGTAATACTATCCATTAAGATGACTACATCCTTCTTATGCTCAACCAAGCGAAGAGCCCTCTCGAGAACTAGCTCCGCTACTTTAATATGATTCTCCGGCAGCTCATCAAAGGTCGATGCGATTACCTCGCCCTTCACTGAGCGCTGCATATCCGTTACTTCCTCGGGACGTTCATCAATAAGCAGGACAAACAATTTAATATCAGGGCGGTTCTCTGAAATGCTGTGGGCAATTTCTTTGAGCAGCAATGTTTTACCCGTCTTCGGAGGAGCAACAATTAAGCCGCGTTGCCCAAGCCCAACAGGAGCGAGTAAATCCATCATGCGTGTGGATAGCTTCGACGATGTCGTCTCCAGAACCAGTTTCTTTTCTGGATAAAGAGGAGTAAGCGCAGGAAAATGCAGCCGTTCCGATGCTGTCTCCGGATTCTCGCCATTTACAGCATTCACCTGGAGAAGGCCGAAGTAACGCTCGTTTTCTTTGGGCGGACGACACTTTCCGGATACAAGATCGCCGCTCCGCAGATCGAACCTGCGGATCTGTGAAGCCGAAATATAGATATCTTCCTTGCTCGGCAAATAGTTGATAGGCCGTAAAAATCCGAAGCCCTCCGGCAATATATCGAGTACGCCTTCCATGAACATGAGGCCGCTCTTCTCCGCTTGGGCACGCAAAATGGCGAAAATCAATTCCTTTTTCTTGAGCGTTCCGTAATAGGGAACCTGAAACTGCTTCGCTAATTTGTATAAATCAGTTAACTTCATCTCTTCTAGATCCGCGATCTGAAGGTCTGTCATGTTCTCACCACTTTATTCAATTTTCATTATGATTTCGTATATCTAGTAAAATCATAGAACTGATTAATCATCATTGCCGAATTAGACGCCGTCTATTCCACAGCGTCCGCATCATCCTATTCCTTAGGAGGTGGCTTCTGTCTCACGCCACACTTCAGCACCTAATCGGCATAGATTTTCTACTAGATTATCATAACCTCGGTCAATATATTCAACGCCTGTAATTTCAGTAACACCTTCATCTACTGTCAATGCAGCAACAACTAACGCAGCTCCCGCACGCAAGTCTGCAGCCTTTACTTTAGCTGCATTCAGCTTGCCGCCCTCAATAACGGCGGAACGGCCTTCAACACGGATGTTAGCGCCCATGCGAGATAGCTCCGGCACATGCTTAAATCTTGTGCCGTACACGTAATCCGTTAGAATACTTACTCCTGTCGCTTGCGTAAGCAGCGTGGTCATGGGAGATTGAAGATCGGTTGGAAAGCCCGGATACACGAGCGCTTTCACATCAATGGATGAATACTCTGGTCCACCAATAATGCGGATCGACTCATCCATCTCAATAACTTGAACGCCCATTTCTTCCAGCTTCGCTGTCATAGCTTCTAAGTGCTTCGGGATAACATTATCAATAAGGACATCGCCGCGAGTAGCCGCAGCAGCTATCATATACGTACCGGCTTGGATTCGATCAGGAATAATGGAATGGCGGCAACCGTGAAGCCGATCGACCCCTTCAATCCGGATCGTCTCAGTTCCCGCGCCTTTGATTTTTGCGCCCATAGCATTGAGGAGAGTGGCTACATCTATAATTTCAGGCTCTTTGGCCGCATTTTCAATAACGGTCAGCCCTTTAGCCCTGGATGCAGCAAGCATAATATTAATCGTAGCACCGACACTAGACACATCGAGGTAAATCTTCGCACCGCGCAGCTCTTTCGCTGAGATTCGTATAGAGCCGTGGTCATTGGTAACTGTTGCTCCAAGTGCTTCAAAACCTTTGATGTGCTGATCGATCGGTCTTGGCTCAAAGTTGCAGCCTCCAGGCATGCCAATCGTTGCTTCTCCGAATCTTCCGAGCATAGCTCCCATTAAATAATAAGAAGCGCGCAGCAGCTTTACCTTCCCATTAGGCATTGCCTTCGAAACAAGCTGAGATGGATCAATGCGCATCATATCCCCGTCGCGTTTCACAACTGCGCCAAGCTCCTGCAAGATTTCTCCATAAACGGCTACATCACTTATTATAGGCAAATTGTCGAGCACAACTTCCGATTCCGCCAGAATCGCTGCAGGCACAAGTGCAACCGCGCTATTCTTTGCCCCGCTGATCTGGACAGTTCCTCGAAGCGGCCGTCCGCCTCGTATCATTAATTTCTCCATCTAATTATATTTCCTCCCGTAGATTGGAAGAGAATAAAGGAAGAACCGCCAAAGCAAGCGAGTGTTCAACCACTGGCCGGTTTGAGGCGGTTTGATTCCTTTACTCCTGTTATTGCGCTTGAATATGACTATTAAGACAAGCGTATGGCTTCATTGAATACCAGCCTTCTTCGCATCGCGTAAGGGCTGAACATATATGCATCGTTCAAGTACTTTGCCTTTGAGCATAAAAAAAATCAAGGGTGCTGCTTGTCATTCTGAGCCATTATACCATACTGGAACTTGAAATAGTAACGCTTGTTTTCACGCTTCCAAAAAATGAAAAAAACGACACCGCCCCAAGCAAGCGACGATGCCGTTTTTATTGTCTGAATTAGGAACCTATTGCAAAGCGACTTGTAGAGTTTCCTCCGCGCAGCTGCATATTAACTGCAATTCGCATCTCGTCGATGTCGAAAGGCTTCGTAAAGTGCATCAATGCGCCGAGATCTGTCGCTTCTTTAATCATATCAAGTTCACCGTATGCCGTCATCATGATGACTTTAATGTTCCGGTCAATCGTTTTCACATGCTTTAAAATTTCCAGACCATCCATGCCAGGAATTTTCATATCCAGCAGTACAAGATCGGGAGACTCGTTCTTCACGATTTCCAAAGCCAGCTTGCCATTAGACGCTTGGAACGTATTGTAGCCTTCGCTGCTGAACACTTCCATTAGCAATACGCGAATACCGTTCTGATCATCAACGATCAACACTTTCTTCTTATCCAATTCCAAATCCCCCCGCGACTGAGTCCACCTACAAAAATGGCCAACTCTTCCATAATCGTTAATATATTCGCTAGGTGGGGTATATAATCCTTCTCACTCCGAGAAAAAGTTATCAGTTGCTGTTATGGAATATGTCATAAGCATTAGCGATGGTTAATTATTCGGAATAGCTAAGCGCAGCCTGTACGAATCCGCGGAATAAAGGCTGCGGACGGTTCGGTCTAGACGTGAATTCCGGGTGGAATTGAACAGCTAAGAACCATGGATGGTCAGCCATTTCCACCATTTCGACAAGACGTCCGTCAGGTGAAGTACCCGAAATCGTCAAACCTGCTTTCTCAATCATCTCGCGGTATTCATTATTGAACTCATACCGGTGACGGTGACGCTCATAAACAAGCTCATCGCCATACTCGCGTGCCGCAAGCGTGTCCGCTTTCAGCTTGCACGGATATAGTCCAAGACGCATCGTACCGCCCATATCTTCAATGTCCTTCTGATCCGGCAGCAAATCGATAACCGGATACGGCGTGGACGAGTTAATTTCAGAGCTGTTCGCATTAGCTAGTCCAGCTACGTTGCGAGCATATTCGATTACAGCAACTTGCATGCCTAAGCAAATACCGAAGAACGGAATTTGTTTTTCGCGCGCATACTTGATCGCCGTAATTTTGCCTTCGATACCGCGATCTCCGAAGCCGCCAGGCACAAGAATACCGTGAACGCCTTGCAGCTGTTCCCCAACATTCTCTTCCGTAAGCTCATCGGCGTGCAGCCAGCGAATCTTCACTTCTGAATCAGAAGCAATGCCCGCGTGCTCCAGCGATTCCACAATGCTCAAATAAGCGTCATGCAGCGCAACATATTTGCCGACAATCGCGATTTCCGTTTTCTTGTGAAGCGATTTGACACGCTTTACAAGCTCTTCCCACTCGCGCATATCCGGCGGATCGGTTTTTAGCTTCAGATGGTTCACGACGATCTCGTCAAGACCTTCCTCGCGAAGCATTAACGGAACCTCATACAAAGTCGAAGCATCACGGCATTCAACTACGGCATTAGCGTCGATGTCGCAGAACAAGCCAATCTTGCGTTTCAAATCATCGGCAAGCGGATGCTCTGTGCGGCAAACAATGACGTTTGGCTGAATGCCGATACTGCGCAGTTCTTTAACGCTGTGCTGGGTAGGCTTGGTTTTCACTTCGCCCGCAGCCTTGATGTAAGGGATAAGCGTAACGTGGATATACATCACGTTGTCACGGCCGATATCGCTTTTAATTTGGCGAATCGCCTCAAGGAATGGCAAGCTCTCGATATCTCCTACCGTGCCGCCGATTTCTGTAATGACAACATCGGAGCCCGCTTCTTTGCCCGCGCGGAATACACGATCCTTGATTTCATTCGTAATATGCGGGATAACTTGAACTGTTCCACCCAAATAGTCGCCGCGGCGTTCTTTGGTAATGACGTTGGAGTAAATTTTGCCGGACGTTACGTTATTGTTTTTGGAGAGATTAATATCGATGAAACGCTCATAATGCCCGAGGTCCAAATCCGTTTCTGCGCCGTCGTCGGTAACGAAAACTTCTCCGTGCTGGTATGGACTCATCGTTCCCGGGTCCACGTTGATATAAGGATCGAATTTCTGAATTGTTACTTTGAGGCCCCTATTCTTCAGCAATCTGCCGAGCGAGGCTGCCGTAATCCCTTTGCCCAAGGACGACACTACGCCGCCGGTTACAAATATATATTTGGTCACTGTGATGATACCCTCCAAGCTCCTATGGTTAATGTTTAGGTTTGCCCATTTACTCGATAAACATGGATGCGGATAAGCTCTGCTCGTCCATCCAGTTTGTGGGAATGCATCCTACAGACCCATCCCTCACAAACAAAAAAAGTGACACCCGTAGTAACGGGGCACTTTTCCATTTTGGCATATATAAAAATATAAGGAGCATTTGTATGGCATGCTGCTGCGCTTATATTTCGCCGCGCTGCGAGCTGACTGCCTCAATTGTACGGCACCCGTCGCCTGCGCATGTATGCATTATTAGTTAACCGAATCTTTAGCCCATGAGATAGTTTACTCTGCGCTTGCAGCACCTGTCAAGCTAAACCGACAGGATGCAACGCGTATCCGTGTTAATTGCTAGAGCCAAAGCTCGTACGAACAAAAAGGATAGACATAAACGAGCTGATTACGCTGACTTGGCAGCCTGCAGCCTACTTATCGTCGCTATCGTCGTCTTCGAAATCCTCATCGTCGGAATCCTCGTCATCCGCATCCAATTCGCCGTCGACCTCTTCCTCGTCCAGCTCCTCGTCATCGATGCCGACTTCCTCGTCCACTTCAGCTTCCTCTTCCGCTTCTTCGAAGTCCTCGCGGTCTTCGTCAAATACGTCGTAGTCCTCTTCGGCTTCAGCGTAAGTATCCTCTTCCTCGTCTGCGAACACGTCATCATCCTCAAGATCATCGTCATCGTTAATGATCCGGGTACGCTTCGCATTGCCTACAGGATCCTCGGAACGCTCAACAGGATACCAGCGTTTCAGTCCCCACATATTGCTGCCGACACAAGCAAAACGGCCGTCAATGTTGATCTCCGTATATACCTGTGCGATGAACTGGTTGATTCCCTCCGCGTTAAGACCGCGTATTTTAGCGATCTCCATCATGAGATCGCGATAGTAATAAGGTGTATTAGCCGCTTTCAGCACTTCAAAGGCCAAATCGACCATAGGCATTTCCTTCATACGTTCAGGATCCAGCTTTAACGTAAAATTGCTGCTGCTCATATGGACACATCCTCTCTTGCCAATCAAATTATGTACGCGTTCATTCCATTAGAAATGTAAGGACCGTGTACGTTTTCCTCGTATACACCGCTCACATATCATTGCGCGACGAGCGGTTGCTGCCAGTAGATGGCACCCGTCGATTACGCTAGTCAAAGTATAGTAAAACCTATTTCCTCTAAAAAAGCAAGCGGCCCTTGCCGCACCCATACAGCTTGGACTTAAATGCAAAAAGCGAAAGGATCATCCTTCCGCTTTGACTGTATCCATCCGGCCATGACACGAGGTAACGCACCTTGGACGTAAGAGCCCCTGAGAACTCTTTGTTCATGGTATGTCGCCAAGCGCATTTTGACACGGATTGTTGCCTAATTATGTGAAAAAAGGCAAGTGGCTCATGCGATATGGAGCGCTCGGTCATACAATAGTGCAGCACGGTCCGTCGGGAGGGGAAGCCAAGTTTGGACACCGCCGCTTTTATCCGCTTGTTGCAGGATACAACGGCTTGCACGGACAGATCAACTGTGAAACGAATCATTCGTTTCCAGCGTGCGAGCGACTACCGATACTTCCTGGAACAATTGCCGCAGGTCGCTTCGTCATCATCGCCACATAAAAGCATAAGACAAATGCCAAGCATTCGCGGAATTGCTTGCCGATTGCATCCCGAGGAGACGCTGGAGCGTTTCGCTGGCCGGGTGTGGATCGAAAAAGATTGCAAAATCAGCGTTCATTCTTCATCGCAAAAATCGATTACTGTAGATAAAGGCATTCCCTGGGGCGTTAATCAGATCAAGGCTCCTCAGGCTTGGGGCACAACAACCGGCCATCGCATCAAGATTGGCGTCATCGACACGGGGGCTGATTTCAGTCATCCCGATCTTCGCCATTCGCTCTCGCGGGGCATTAACCTATTGAACCGCAGCATGCTTCCTCATGATGATAACGGACATGGCACGCATATCGCGGGCACGATCGCAGCTGCCAATCAGCTCCAGGGCATGATCGGCGTAGCGCCTCGCGCTTTGATTTCGCCCGTGAAAGCATTCGACCATAATGGGAGCGCCTTCGTGTCTGATATCATTCTCGGAATCGAGTGGTGCATCCGAAATCGCATGAACGTGATCAATATGAGCTTCGGCATGAAAACTAGAAGTAAAGCCTTGCTCGGCGCGGTCAACAACGCCCATAATGCAGGCATCATTATCGTGGCCTCCTCCGGCAATGACGGAAAACGGCGATCGGTCGATTATCCGGCGCGCTATCCGCAAACCATTGCGGTCGGCGCAACCAATAAGCTGCGCCGCGTGGCGGCATTCAGCAACAGGGGAGCGTACATTGATGTCTACGCGCCAGGCGATAAAATCGTTTCGGCGTGGCTTCGCGGCAAATACAATGAAATGAGCGGCACATCAATGGCTACCTCGCATGTCAGCGGAGCGATCGCGCTGCTGCTTGCGCATAAGCCTGGGCTTACGCCAACTGAGATTAAGTCGATCATCAAACGCTCCGTACAGCCCCTTAGAGGCAACAAAGCCCGCCGAACGATCGGCGAGCTCGATGTGATGCGTATGATGCAGGCCGTGGACAAATCATGAGTCCATGGCTTGTTTTATGTGGATTATGTTACATCCGCTCCGGCGCGGATACGCCAACTAGGCGTAAAACGTTAGCAAGAGAGATACGTACGGCAGCCAGCAAGGCAAGGCGCGCATGAGACTGCTCGACATCCTCTGTGATGACGCGCTCTGCTCTATAGTAGCTGTGGAACTGGGAGGCCAGCTCATATACGTAACGGATGAGGCGATGCGGCGCATATTGCGCGGCAGCTTCCGTAATTTCCTGCGGCAGCTCGCCGATTTTACGCAGGAGGTCGAACTCGCCTTCCGCTGTCAGCTTGCTGAACTGAATCTCGTCGGCCGGTTTCAGCGCCAAGCCCTGCTCCTCGGCTTGCCTGAAGATGCTGCAAATACGGGCATGCGCGTATTGTACATAAAACACCGGGTTCTCATTGGAAGTCGAGATAGCGAGGTCCATATCGAAATCAAGATGCGAATCCATGCTCCGCATGGAGAAGAAATAACGGATCGCATCAATGCCGACCTCGTCCATCAGATCCTGCATCGTCACGGCTTTCCCCGTACGCTTGGACATCTTCATTTTCTCGCCGTTCTGGAACAGGCTCACCATCTGAGCGATTAAGACGGTCAGCTTCTTCGGATCATTGCCGAGCGCCTCCATGGCCGCCTTAACGCGCGGAATGTAGCCATGGTGATCGGCTCCCCATATGTTGATCATTTGATCGAATCCACGACCGTATTTGTCCCGGTGATAAGCAATATCCGGCGTCAAATACGTATATGAGCCGTCATTTTTTACGAGCACGCGGTTTTTGTCGTCACCGAAGGTCATTGTCGAAAGCCAGGTTGCGCCTTCTTCCTCATAGACATGCCCTGTCGCTTTCAACGCTTCAAGACCTTGCTCGACTTGCCCGCTTTCGTAAAGCGCGGTCTCGCTGTACCATACGTCGAATCCTACGCGGAACCTCCCTAGATCCCGTTTGATCTTGTCGAGCTCACGCTCCAATCCGAATTGCCGGAAAAACGCAAACCGCTCTTGATCAGGCAGTTCCAGCAGTTTGTCGCCTTCTTGCTCTACCAGCAGCTTTGCAAAACCAATAATATCTTCGCCGTAGTATCCGTCCTCCGGCATGTCCGCTGCTTGTCCCAGTGCTTGACGATAACGCGCCTCAATTGAGACTGCGAGATTCTCTACCTGCTTGCCGGCGTCATTGATATAGTACTCCCGCGTCACTTCGTAGCCTGCGTAATCAAGCACATTGCATAGTGCGTCGCCTACAGCAGCACCGCGTGCATGGCCAAGGTGCAGACTGCCTGTCGGGTTCGCGCTCACGAATTCGACCTGTACGCGTTTACCGTTGCCTACCAACGTCCGGCCGTAGTTTTCGCCTGCTTCAATTGCCGCGGCTACTACGGGATAAAGATAGCTGTTATCCATGCGGAAGTTGATAAAGCCTGGTCCTGCAATCTCAGCAGACTGAATCGATGCTTCCTTCGTATTCAAATGCTCGATAATCGCCTCTGCGATTTGGCGAGGATTTTTCTTCGCCAGCTTCGTTAGCTGCATAGCTGCGTTTGTCGCCAAATCGCCATGCGTTTTGTCCTTCGGCACTTCGATTACGAACGCGGGAAGCTCTTCCCGCGACGCAAGTCCTGCCGCTACCGCTGCATCCGCGATAGCTGCCTTAACCTGCTCGTACATGTTTTCCAATACATTTGCGCTCATTGATTTTTATCCTCCTGTATATGGAGCCTGATATGGAAACGGCCCGACTTTTGTTCTCCTACATGCATCTCGTATTCCCACTCCAGCGTAAAAGGCAGCCGATCCGGCAGCGATTCATCGTTCCTGCCCGGATTGTCAGGCTCCTTCAGCGATAGCTGCAGCGTATCCGTTTCAAGTGTAAACGAGGTCATCGAAGATTGATATTTCCCCGTTCTTCGGAGACCGGGCACGAACAGCTGCTCCGACTCAATCACGCCGCGCCTCGTAATAGACAGCTCGCCCTGCCTATATTTCACGAGCGTTCGCACCTCGCCGGCGTTCGGATCGCCTTCTACAGCGGGCTCAACGTATCGGATAAAGATGGACCGCTCCTTGCGGAACCATTCGCCCCCATAAACGTGAACGTGCGAGCTTCCATCCTGCATGCTCTCCAATGTAATTCGCACTTTCCTGTTCTCTGCCATTATCTTGCTCCTGTTATCAGTCTAATCTTATGTAACTACTATATACAGGTAGACTCCTAATTTCAACGATAGAACGCGGTTAGTTTGTCGCATATGGCACGATGGCGCTCCATGCGCCTACGCGATCCTCCAGCGTTCGCATTTTTGGTGTAGGAATCGGACTGGAAGAAGGAAGCTTCAGCAGCGTGATTTGCTTAAAGCTCTCATGCCCCCGATAAAACTTATGAAAGGTGTCATATGCCTTCGCTCCGTTAAAAGCAAAACAGCGCAGCTCCGGATAATCAGCAACAAGCTCCGGCAATTTCTGCGGCACTTCCGCGCGTATATTCACGTCCAAGCTGCCTTCACGCTCGCAGGACTCAATGACGTCCCAAAGCGCTAAACGATGCTCTTTTAGAAAAGCAAGGCGGTTTTCATACACGGGGTCCATATCCGAATCATTGAACAATCGATATATAATCCGCCACATAAAGTTTTGAGGATGCCCGTAAAACTGCTGGTGCTCAAGTGATTTCACGCTTGGTGCCGTCCCTAAGATAAGCACGCGCGCACGTTCATCAATAACGGGGGGAAACGAATATATGCGCATAATGATTCTCCTTTATGTTCGTTCTTACTAAGATTCATGCAATAGAAGTTCATTAAATCCCTGTTTAGTGTACACATTGGAATCTTTCCTTAATCTTATAAACGCCAGATCAGACCGGCGAGCCGTATCAGAAAATATCAAAGAGGCTGTCCTCCTCCGGCATTTCGCCTTTTGCGACAGCCGCATTGGATCAACGGACGCTACGGTTAGGCTGAAGCTGTCGTGATTCGAATCTCATATATTAGCTTGTGTTCTTCAGATAATTATAGCACGTCGACTTCAGCTGCTCTTTAAGCTTTAAGCTCATCCGCCGTGCGAACAAGCAGAATGCTCATTCGATGATTTCGAAAGTGAATGGCGAATCTTGTCGAACGAATCAGGGCAATGCAAAAAACCGCTCGGCTGCTGCCGGCGGTTATGATCTTTATCGCCTTTATGAGGTGAGGTACATATATTGAAGCTTCTCCCGATCTGCCGGGGTGAGACCCAGCCCCTGCTCCCAGTATTGCTCGAAACCGCCATAGCGCGCGTCGATTTCATCAAAGGATGCCTGCAGATACGCCGGCCTTGCTTCCATGAGCGCTTGCGCTACTTCAGGCGAGAGCCTGCTTATCATCGACGAATGAGCTTGGCTAGCGCCCTGCATTTGCTCTTTGAAGCGATCGGCGAACATATTCGTCATTGCATAGTCATTCAGAACCGTGCTGCGCGGAACGCCTATCGCTTGCAGGATGACAGCAGACACAAAGCCCGTTCTGTCCTTGCCTGCCGCGCAGTGGAATAAGGCTGGAGCCCCGCCGCCCTCGATCAGCTTTTGCAGAATAATAGCCGTAATCTCTGTGTTGCTCACCATATGGCGGTTCATATCAACCAGCATCGATTCCGTTATGTCATTCATTGCTGCCATCAGATCCGGATTGGCAGTCGGCATGAAGGACAAATTATCATTCCGTTCCGAACCAATTTGCGGGCTCGGGCTAAGCGCGACCTCTGCGGCCGTGCGCAAATCACAAATCCATTGAATGCCCAGCTCCTGCAGATAAGGCAAGTCGCTTTGCGACAAGCGCGACAAGTCAGCCGAGCGGAACAGCGCGCCCCATTTCACTCTTCTTCCATCCTCTGTTACGTATCCGCCCATATCACGGAAGTTCAGAGCACCCTCCAGCGGCAACACGCGATCCGCAACGGCTATGATCATGCTCTCGCTGAACTTGACATAATAATAGCCTCTCGCGTTCGGCTTTGGATCCTGGAACGTCCACTGGCTCCCCTGCGTTACGACCGCGATGAGATGCGACTCTGCTTCATTAAATGTAGGAGCTGCGCTTCTGTAAATAGCAACCTTCTCCAGTTTGACCGGCGGATGCCATGAAACTTGAATTTGATTTTGTCCGATACGCACCATTTTTAATTCGATCGACTGAGCGTTGATTTCCGTCTGTTGAAGATTCATCCTTGCTCTCTCCCTGTCTTTGAGAACATGCCGCGTTAGGCACGCTTTCTCATTTTTAATTTAAGTCGGTTAGACACAATCTCCACGCTGAACACCATCAGGAAAATAACAAGGCCTACGAATAACGCCTGGTCAAAATGATAGCTTCGCATCGCATGCGTCAGCTCAAATCCGATACCGCCCGCGCCAACCGCGCCTAATATCGTCGATTCAGCAAGATCCCCCTCAAAACGCATGACGCACCATGCAAGCAGTGCCGACAAGGCACAAGGCAGCACCCCTTGCAGCACGATTTGCAGCCAGCTTGCCCCTGTAGCACGCATGGCCTCGATAACCCCTTCATCTACTTCCTCAAGCGACTGGGCGAACACCTTGATCAACCCGCCGACCGCATGCACCATAATCGCAAGCACTCCGGGCAGCGGCCCCATGCCAACCGCAACGATAAAAATCAGCGCCCATATTAGCGTCGGAATGGCCCTAAGCAGAGAAGCAAAGCTGCGAATCAGCCAGCTAACCATTTTGTTAGGCGCGATGTTGTCGGCTGCCAGAAAGGCGAGAAAGAAAGCAATGACAATACCAATAACGGTGCCTAGTATCGCAACCTGAATCGACTCCACGGCAGCCAGCAGCACATGCTTCCACTGCGAGGCATCAGGAGGGAACATAAGACCTACTGTCTTCGCGAACTTCCCGATTCCCGGCAGCAAGCGGCTGTAATCGAGCTGCAGCTGAACCAGGCTGAAGACAAAAAACAATGCAGCGAATATACCGTACAGCTTGAGCGTCCGATTCCTTTTTGATTGAATCCGCACACTTCGCGCCGGCCTTGCCTCCTGCTTGGATAATTCATCCGGCCGTATCACAGTAGCCATTAAATAATCCGCTCCCTAATCCGATTCGTCATAAATTCCGTCACGAGTACAATGGCCAGAACAAGAAGCACGGCCATGCTTACTTCTTTGTATTGGAACAGCTTCAGCCCCGACTGAATCGTAAAGCCTAATCCGCCACCGCCTACCATGCCCACAATCGTGGACGCCCTAACGTTAATTTCAAGATTATAAAGCGACCAGCCAACAAAGCTTGGCAGAAACTGCGGAAGCACCGCTTGTGTCATGACCTGCGCATAGCTGGCGCCCGTTGCCCGCAGCGCTTCTACCTGTCCCATATCAATTTCCTCCAACGACTCCGCAAAACAGCGCACCAGCATCCCAATTGACACAATAATGAGCGATAATGTACCGACTAGCTTGCCGAGGCCAAAGGAAGCAACGAGCAGAATCGTCCAAATAATAACCGGGATATTGCGAAACAAAGCCGAGGAAGCACGGAGCCCGATTTGCAGAATAGGATGCGGCGACGTCGTCGCTGCGGCAAAAATCGACAGAAAACCCGCTACGACTGCGCCAATGACCATGGCTACGAAGCTCATATAGATCGTATCAAGTGCCGGCTCGATCAATCCAGGGAATGAAGCTGCTTCGGGCGGCATTAAATCGACGAACAAAAATGTTGCGCCATCGCCAATGCCGCCCCAGAGCGCGCCTGGTGTGAAGTCCGTGCCAACCGCAGACCAAACGGTCAGCGCAGCCAAGAACAGGGCTATGACGATGAGTTGATTCCGCTTGCTGCGCTTTACCATCCGAAGCTGCTCTGCGTTCATGCTTATGCCGTCTCCTTCTGCTGCCTATTAATAGGTTCCTCATGCGCTATGTTAGCTTTCTTATTCTGGTTATATATAAGATCAATCATATCGTCGGTCAGTTGCTCCGGCGTGCCGTCAAACACCTTTGTTCCTTTGTAGATGCCTATAATGCGAGTCGCGTATTTTTTGGCCATATCGACCTGATGAAGATTGCACACGCAGGCAATGCCGTCCTCCTTGCAAAAGGTATACAAGCTGTTCATGACGATATCCGACGACGCTGGGTCCAGGCTTGCTATCGGTTCATCTGCCAAAATCAGCTTCGGCTTCTGCGCGAGCGCTCTAGCGATCCCGACCCGCTGCTGCTGTCCGCCGCTAAGCTCGTCAGCTCGCTTATGCACTTGTTCGCCTAGACCTACTCGCTCCAAAAGTCGAGTCGCCTCCCGCACATCCGACTTGGCGTACATGCCGAGCGCCCCCCGCCAGCTGCTCATATAGCCGAGCCTGCCATGTAGGACATTGGTGAGAACGGACACACGCTCAACCAAGTTAAATCCTTGGAAAATCATGCCCATTTCCCGGCGTATGCGCTGCAAACTGCGATTGCCCGCTCCGATTGTATCTGTTCCTTGGAACAGCACCTTGCCCGAGGACGGCTGTACCATCTGGTTCAAGCATCTGAGCAGCGTACTCTTACCCGCTCCGCTCGGTCCAATCACGACGATGAATTCGCCTGCTTCCACCTGCATATCTATACCGCTTAACGCAGCCGTACCGTCGGCGTACACCTTTTTCAAGTTCTCAACCTGAAGCAATGCCATGTCACTTATCCTCCTTCATCCTCGCTCGATCTCTATTTCAGCATTTCCTCTGGCGACATCTCAAGCAGCTTCGCTACCTCGCGAACGCCATCGAATTCCGAATCCTCCGCAGGGAAGAAGCCGGCTGCTCCCATCGCTTTGAAATACTCCTGATGCTCCTTGCTGTAGCCAAGCGCGAACTCGCGCATTTTCTCAACAAGATCCTCCGGCAAGCCATCGCGGTAGGATAACGCTCCGCCACCCGCAATCGGGTCAGATTCCGCAATAACGCGTACGTCTTCTTCTTTAATCAAACCAGCATCCGCAATCATTTTGATACACTGGCTGCATGTGGCTGCCCCATCGGCATCGCCATTCGCAATGGCAAGGAGCGATTTGTCATGACCGCCAGAGAACGATACGCTGCTGAAGTAGGTTTCGATCTCGTCTTTGGTGATGCCCAGCTTCTTCATTAATGTCGCACGCGGATACAAATGTCCGGTCGTAGAAGCCGGATCAGCGAACAAGAAGCTCTTGCCCTTCAAATCTTCAACCGTTTGGGCCGGGGAATCCTTCGGCACGACGATTACGCTGGTGCCTTCGGTACCGGGACCGTTGTTCATCGCGGCGAGCAGCTTGGCACCGCTTCTCTCAACCGCAATGATGTAACCGAAGGGGCCAAACGTCGTAACATCTATTTTTTTGGAGCGCATCGCTTCAATCATCATATTGTAGTCCTCGCCCTCGAACGTCTCCACCTTGATGCCAAGATACTCGCCAAGATCCTTGGCAAATTGATCAGCGTTTCGGGAGGATTCACCATCCTCCATGGGAAGACTTCCAATTCGCAGCACTTCCGGCCATTTAGTCGAGGCTGACGCTTCTTCCGCGTTCGTTTTCCCATCCGCACTTACGCTGCCGTTATCCGTGTCGTTCGATTTCTGCCCGCACCCTGCAAGCACCAACATTAACGCTGTTATCACAAGAGCCATGTGTACACCTGTTTTCTTTAGCACCGTATAGCCTCCTATTTTCTATTAAACATTCATCTGGTACACAACTAGAATACAAGTTGAATGTCAATGCAATGTTCGCGCAGTTTTGAGATATTGTTAAATTCGAATTCATATTGCGGAGGGGAAAGCAGGACTGTTAAGATGGGGTTAACCAAATGAAAAGCAATTATGAACGTGAAAGGAAGCAACGCCATGACATCGCAATCGCTCATGAATACGGCATACACGACACTGCGTCAGAGAATCGTAGGCGGAAGCCTGATGCCAGGAACGCTATTATCGGAAAACGAACTGGCAGAGGAACTGCAGATGAGCCGCACGCCCATCCGGAACGCCATTACCCATTTGGAATCGGAGGGCTTCGTCGTCTCGCTCAAAAACCGCGGCGTGCTGGTAAAGGAAATCAGCGGCAAAGAAATGCTTGATATGTATGAAGCGATGATGTCCTTGCTCGTCTACGCCATAGACGTTAAGACGGAAAGAAACAGCAGCATAGACATGGCGAAGCTGGAGGATTGCTTGGAGCATCAATTCAAAGCGGAGCAAGAAGATGATTATTTCACGTATATCCAAAACAACTTTATGTTTAATCGCATCATCGTATCCTCTATCAACAACCACGCGATGATTGCAATTATGGACATGTACGTCGATAAATTGGCTATGGCCTCTTATATCAATTACAAATTAACCCCTCATATTAAGCATTATTCGGCCAACAAGCTGAACAAATCGATTTATGACGCCTTGAAAGCTGGGGACGATGAAGAAGCCAAGCTTATGGCGAAGGGTGCTTATGTATACGCGCGCAGCCGCATGTTCGACAACGGACGTTTCTAACGACTGCATCAACACACAAAGGCTTCGCCTCCATGCGGAATGTTTACCGCTGGCGGCGAAGCCTTTTTCGAATATATGGTGTATAGCGAACGACTATTTCAAAAAGCCAAGCAGCATCTCGCGGATAACCTTAGCCGCTACGATCTGCGTTTGCTCCGTCGGATCATAGGCAGGCGCTACCTCAACGAGGTCGAATCCGACAATGTTCACGCCGGAACGGGCGATCGCATGGACTGATTCGATCAGCTCTTTCGACGTAATGCCGCCTGCTTCTGCCGTACCTGTACCAGGCGCTGCAGAAGGATCAAGCACATCGATATCGATGGTCAGGTAAACAGGACGGCCTTCAAGCTCAGGAAGCACCTTTTTCAAAGGCTCCAAAACCTCGAATGGATGGAAATTAATGTTCTCGCGCGCATATTGCCATTCCTCGCGGGAGCCTGAACGGATACCGAATTGGTAAATGTTCTGACCGCCCATTAGGCCAGCTGCTTTGCGAAGCGGCGTAGAGTGCGATAATGGCTCGCCTTCGTACGATTCGCGCAGATCCGCGTGTGCGTCGAAATGGATGATCGCCAGATCAGGGTATTTCTTGTACACCTCTTGGAAAATCGGCCATGAAACGAGGTGCTCGCCGCCGAGTCCAACGGGGATTTTGCCATCGTCCAAGACGCCGCGTACGAATTCACCGATAATTTCAAGGCTGCGTGCTGCGTTGCCGAACGGAAGCAGCAGATCGCCAGCGTCGAAATATTCAATATCCTCCAGGCTGCGGTCTAGGTAAGGGCTGTACTCTTCAAGTCCGATGGACACTTCGCGAATGCGCGGAGGCCCGAATCGGGAGCCTGGGCGGAAGCTGACCGTGAAATCCATCGGCATGCCATAGATGACCGCTTTGGAGGCTTCATAGTTGTCCGAGCTCAGAATGAAGACATTGCCGGAATATTTTTGATCCAATTTCATGAGGGCTTGTCCTCTCTTTCGTATAGCGTAGCCGCTGGTTACTTAATCAGGTCTTCAACGAATTTCGGCAGCACGAAAGCTGCTTTGTGAAGGCGCGGCGTGTAGTATTTGGTATCGATTTCCGGAATGGCTGTCTCGTCAACAGCTGTCGGATCATATTTCTTGCTGCCCATTGTGAACGTCCAAAGGCCGCTCGGGTAGGTTGGAATATTAGCGCCGTATACGCGAACGATCGGGAATACTTCCTTCACGTCTTTGTTTACGCTTTGGATCAGGTCAGCCTTGAACCAAGGGTTGTCCGTTTGCGCAACGAAAATGCCGTCTTCCTTCAAGGATTCGTAGATGCCTTGGTAGAAGCCTTTCGTAAACAGGTTGGCAGCAGGGCCAACTGGCTCTGTGGAATCAACCATGATGACGTCATACGTATTTTTATGATCATGAATATGCATAAAGCCGTCGTTCACAAGCACTTCAACGCGCGGGTTGTCGAGCTCGCCAGCGATGGATGGCAAGTATTTTTTGGAGTACTCGATTACTTTACCGTCGATGTCGACCAGAACAGCCTTCTTCACCTTCGGGTGCTTCATTACTTCACGAATGACGCCGCCATCGCCGCCGCCTACTACTAGCACGTTCTCCGGGTTCGGGTGCGTGAAAAGAACAGGATGCGCAACCATCTCGTGGTATACGAACTCATCCTTAACTGTAGTCATAACCATGCCGTCAAGCACGAGCATCGTTCCGAACTCTTCCGTTTCGATCATATCCAGCTGTTGAAAATCCGTTTGTTCATTTACATAAGTTTTCGTAATCTTCGCCGTAATGCCGAAGCTATCTGTTTGTTTTTCCGTATACCACAATTCCATGTCGTAAAATCCCTTCTTTCCTTCAATCGTTCAACCTGTATTATATGCAAATTATTCATTCACTACAAGTATTCCTTGGCACGCTTTTTATTAAGGTTTTCCGAACGTTTCAATGGTTGTTCGATTCTCGATTGCGCTATACCTGTCTTTGAAAGTACTGCCTCTATGCAAAAAATGTTAGATTTGAACGTTGGCCGTTTGCAGCTGTTCGGTTAGCGAAGCTTCATATGAAGAGCTCGGCGAATCGGTCCCGCGTAAGCTTCAGCAAAGCCTCAACTGACGTGTACCCGCTGCTGCAATCTACCTTGAACTATTTTGTGAAGATCTTGGCATGGTCCTCTCTTCAACCGCGTCGCCCCTGTCCCTCCTTGTTACACGGATCGGGTTGTGAATTAGCTAAGTGCAAACCATTAAGTTTCTCTTTCAACACTCCTATTTGCCAACATCATCTAACAAATATTTGCACGAATACGCGCGGCGTATGAATAGGGAGCTTCCCCTTTTTCCATACTAAGGAAAAGCGAAGCATTGCATTGAAGGGAGTCCGCTCCATGACCAAATCATCCAAACGGCAGCGCAAGACATGGCGTCGGCCTGCTTTTCCCATGCTATCCGAGAAGTTCCTTCCCCAAATCCTGCACATGAGAAAATGGCTTCGATGGTCGATTGCCGCAGTCTGCCTGCTTTTCCTCCTTATGGCTGGCACGCTGATCTACCTTCGTACACAATCGCTTCCGGTAACTGCCATTAGCCAAACCTCACAAATAGTTGATTTGCAAGGCAACGTCATTGATACTTTTCATGCGGGTGAAAACCGGCGCTCCGTTCAGCTCTCGGACATTAACCACTATCTCCTCGACGCGACGCTCGCCATTGAGGATAAGCGTTTCTATGAGCATCGGGGTTTCGATATGAAGGGCATGGCGCGTGCGGTTGTCGTCAACGTGCAAAGCCTCTCTAAACGGCAAGGCGCAAGCACGCTCACCCAGCAGCTTGCACGCAACCTGTATTTAACGCATGAGAGAACCTGGCAGCGCAAAATGAAAGAGGCCATGTATACGGTTCAGCTCGAAATGAGCTACTCCAAGGATGAGATTCTTGGCATGTACTTGAATCAAATTTATTACGGACACGGCTCCTATGGCATTGAAGCAGCGTCCATGATGTACTTCAACAAGCATGCCTCCGAGCTATCGCTGGCGGAAAGCGCTATGCTGGCCGGGATTCCGAAAGGGCCCAAATATTATTCTCCTTATTTGAATATGAAAAACGCCAAAGATCGCCAGCTGACCATTCTGCAAGCGATGCTCGAGGGCGGATCCATTACATCCGAGCAAGCGGATGCCGCTTATGCCGAGGTTTTAGCTTTTCAGCCGCTTGGAACGGGCTCCCATGAAGGGTTCGCACCGTATTTCCGCGATTACATCCGATATATTGCCGTCGACAAGCTTGGGATCAATGAGCAGCTGCTGAACGAAGGCGGCATTACGATCTATACGACACTGGATCCCGAAGCACAGTCAACCGCCGAGGAGGTTATCGCCGAAGGTATTCCCGAGAGCTCCGAGCAGCAGGCTGCTCTTATCGCTATCGATCCGCGGAATGGGTACATTAAAGCAATGGTTGGCGGCAGAGACTACAAGCAGAACCAATATAACCGCGTATTCGCCAAAACAAGACAGCCGGGCTCTTCCTTTAAGCCTTTTCTATATCTCACTGCGCTGCAAAGCGGTTATATGTCGCCAATTACTAAATATAAAAGCGAGCCGACGATCTTTACTTACGATGAAGGCCGCAAAACCTATGAACCCCGCAACTACGGCGATAAATATGTCAATGAGCTCATTGATATGCGCAAGGCGATGGCAAGCTCAGACAACATTTATGCCGTCAATACGATCATGACCGTAGGCGCTGACAAGGTTATTGAAACGGCGAGAAAGCTCGGCATTGACAGCCCCATGCAGCCCGTGCCATCCCTTGCATTAGGCACATTCCCTGTCAGTCCCTTCGAGATGGCCTCAGCCTTTGGGACATTTGCCAGCGGCGGCCTGCGGATTGAGCCTACTGCGATTATTCGCATCGAGGATCGTAAAGGTCAGGTATTATATGAAGCGAAATCTGAGACCGAGCAAGCTATCACGCCTGCCGAGGCCTATGTGATGACCAGCTTGCTCGAGAGTGTGTTTGATGAAGGAGGTACCGCGCATCGTGTATCTTCTATTATTAAGCGCCCAGTCGCAGGCAAGACAGGCACAACGTCTACGGATGCGTGGCTAGTCGGTTATACGCCTGAGCTTGCCACGGCCGTATGGGTCGGTTACGACAAAGACCGCAAGCTTACTGTTGCCGAGGCATACCGCGCAGCTCCGATCTTCGCCAAATTTACGGAGCAGACGCTAGCCAGCGTGCCGCCGAAGATCTTTCCAATCCCTGACGGTGTCGTTAATCTATTCATCGAGCCCGCCAGCGGCAAGCTTGCGATCGGCGATTGTCCGGATAAGCGGCTGGAGAGCTTTTTAATCGGTACGGAGCCTACCGAGGTTTGCGGCAAGCCCGCCTCAGCAAACGAGAGCGGTAACGATGGTACCAAAGACGGCAGCAAAGGAGCCGGAGGACATTCCTGGTGGACTGATCTGAAGCGGTGGTGGACAGACTAATGGAGCAGAAGCCTTTTGGGCAAATGTAAGGCTTCTGCCTACTGCCGATCATGCTGCCAGCCGTGACCTTTGCACATTTTTGTCCGATTTATGATCAAAAAGTGAATTTTCTTTGAACAAAAGCATAGTGTTGTGGTATAGTAAACATAAGAAAACACTTACAATTGACCGGGAGTGTTCAATATGACAACAAAAACAGCAACTATTAGCCAAGTTCAACATTCAAAATCAGATGTCAAGCGTCTTGTCAAGGCAATGACCGCCATTGCATGGGTCGTTCTAGCCGTTGGCGTTCTGCTTAGCCTCGTTAATCTAAGCCATTTCAGCGATCGAAATGTTGGGCTCATGGTCGGCATCGGGTTCCTAATCGGCAGCGTTCATATTTATGTAATTGGTACAGCGATTGGACTCGTTCATGCTCGCCTAAACCAAGAACAATCAACGAATCATTCGGACATGGAGTGACATCAAGCTTCAGTTCAAAATTACTTCATTAAATAGACAGCTCCGCTCGGCTAATGCCAAGCGGAGCTGTCTATTTGTATGTAAGGAAAGGACAGGCTTCTCCATGACTTTCCTAATCCTCAACTTTTATGTCCGGCATGAGACAAATCACGGCCTTTTGGGTAATGATAGGTATGAGGATACTTGGATTTGAATGCCTTCATTTTAACAGTTGTCTAAGCCGTGAACTTTGTATTACAGAATAAAGACGAATTATTGACGTAATTGTTAACCCCGCAGTTATTCGCTTGAAGATCTGTTATTGTAGTCGTAAGCAGTAATTTTGAGGAGTTGAACTGATGATGAGACCGTTTCTTCGTGTGCTGACACCCGTATTTATTATGCTAATGGCCGTATTGCTTTCCGGCTGCGGCGAGCAGTTTATTGTGCTCGATCCCAAGGGGCCAATCGGCGAGTCTCAAAAAGATTTAATTTATTTCTCAACCATATTATGCGCGGTCATTATTGTGCCCGTACTCATCCTGACAGCTGTTATCGTCTGGCGCTATCGCGATAAGCCCGGCAGCAAGGCTTCCTATAAGCCGAACTGGGAACACAGCACGAAGCTTGAGATTACTTGGTGGAGTATTCCGATTGTAGCGATTCTCATTCTTGCGATCGTTACCGTTAAATACACGTACGCGCTCGAGCCTTCCAAACCGATTGAATCGGCCAAGGCACCGATTACGATTCAAGTAACATCACTGGATTGGAAATGGTTGTTCAAATATCCGGAGGAGGATATCGCGACCATCAATTATATTAAAATACCGGAAGACGTGCCGATTAAGTTCCAGCTTACCTCCGATACGGCAATGAACTCCTTCTGGGTACCACAGCTTGGCGGCCAAATTTATTCCATGTCTGGCATGGCGATGACGCTCTTCCTGCAAGCGGATGAGCAAGGCAGCTATTACGGTTCAGGCGCAAACTTTACGGGCAAGGATTTCGCGAAAATGACGTTTAAAGTCGACGCCACTTCCGAGGAAGACTATAAAGCTTGGGTCAATGAGGTGAAAGCAACTTCTCCTGCCCTTACTATGGAAGGCTTTGAGAAATTGACGGAGCCAAGCACATCTGAAGTGCAGCTATTCTCCAGTTTCCCTGAAGGCTTGTTCCAAAAAGTAGTCATGCAATATGTAAACGGCGGCGGCGGAGCTCACCAGCATCATGGCAGCAGCGAGACAGAAGCCTCCGGCACGACAGATACAGAGGCCGCTCCAGCGGATACGACTGAGTCCCATGACCACCATGCCAGTAATACGGATTCAAATACTCATGCGGGCCATTAACCCGCTAACAAGCGAATGCTTAAGAAGCGAGTTTGTTCCACAAACTTTTAGGAGGACCCCTCATGTTAGACAAAATTAAAGAATTCGCATCCGAATTTTTCGTCACTGGCGATCCGCTTATTCTAGGGGCTCAAGTGTCCATCGGCTTGTCGCTCGTCGCGATCATATTCGTGCTTACGTTCTTCAAAAAATGGCGCTGGCTCTGGACCGAATGGTTGACCAGCGTCGATCATAAGAAAATCGGCATTATGTATATCATCGCATCCATCCTTATGCTGTTCCGCGGCGGCGTGGATGCACTGCTCATGCGGGTTCAGCTTGCCGCCCCAGAGGTGGAGTTCCTGCAGCCTGAGCATTACAATCAGATATTCACCACGCACGGCGTTATCATGATTTTGTTCATGGCGATGCCACTGATGTTCGGTTTGTTCAATATCGTCGTTCCGCTCCAGATCGGGGCACGCGACGTTGCCTTTCCGTTCCTGAACTCCTTAAGCTTCTGGATGTTCTTCTTCGGAGCCATGCTGTTCAACGTATCATTCATTATCGGCGGATCGCCGGATGCAGGCTGGCTGGCTTACCCGCCGCTGTCAGAGCTTTCGGGCAGTCCAGGTCTCGGTCAGGATTTCTATATCTGGGGTATCCAAATCTCGGGTATCGGCTCCTTGGCAACCGGTATTAACTTTGTCGTCACGATTCTAAAAATGCGCGCACCAGGCATGAAGCTTATGCAGATGCCAATGTTCGTATGGTCCGTACTGTCATCTTGTATTACGATCATGTTCGCCTTCCCGATCTTGACCGTAACCTTATTCCTGCTATTCATTGACCGCTATCTTGGCGCGCATTTCTTCACGCTCGACGGCGGCGGCAATCCGATGATGTACATCAACCTCATCTGGATGTGGGGACATCCCGAGGTATATATTGTTATTCTGCCAGCGTTCGGTATATTCTCCGAGATCGTATCGGCTTTCTCTAAGAAAAAATTGTTCGGCTACAAATCAATGGTATTCGCCCTTATGTCCATCAGCTTCTTCTCCTTCTTTACTTGGGCGCATCACTTCTTCACCATGGGCTCCGGGGCCAACGTTAATGCGTTTTTCGCTTTGACGACGATGCTCATTGCCATCCCTACCGGGGTCAAAATATTCAACTGGCTGTTCACGATGTACCGCGGCCGAATTACATTCACGACGCCAATGATGTGGACGATTGCCTTCATACCGTGCTTTGTCGTGGGCGGTATGACCGGCGTGCTGTTATCCGTGGCGCCAGCAGATTTCCAGTTTCATAACAGCTATTTCTTAATTGCGCATTTCCATCAGGTACTGATCGGCGGCGTCGTGTTCGGATACTTCGCAGGCCTTTACTACTGGTGGCCAAAAATGTTCGGTTTCCGCCTTCATGAAGGCCTTGGCAAATGGGCTTTCTGGTTCTGGAACATCGGCTTCTACGTCTGCTTCATGCCGCAGTACGCACTTGGTCTAATGGGAATGACGCGCCGCTTCAACGCCTATGACTTTGATATGGGCTGGCAGCCGCTTAACGTCGTTTCCACTGTCGGCGCATTCTTGATGGGTATCGCATTTATTTTCCAAGTGTGGCAGATTGCCCATAGCATTCGATTCTTCAAAAAAGAAAAAGACGGTGACGCATGGGATGGCCGCACGCTTGAATGGTCTATTCCGTCACCTGCGCCGCTCTATAACTTCGCCCGCTTGCCGCAGGTTACAAGCCAAGACGAGTGGTGGGAAGAGAAGCAGCGCATTGCGAACGGCCAGCCTGCCAAGCCATTGGCACCGCTTGAGCCGATCCATATGCCGAAAAACTCCGGCATCCCGTTCATCATGTCGCTCTGCTGGTTTACGGCCGGCTTCGGCTTCGTATGGGATTGGCTGTGGATGGCCATACCAGGCCTGATCGGCGTAGCCATATGCATGCTCGCCCGTTCGTTCTCCTATGATACCGATTATTATATTCCGGTGGATGAGATTGAACGTACGGAAGCCGCATTAAGGGGGACAAAATAATGGCACATGCAGTATCCAACCCGGCAGGAGCACATGGCGGACACGGCGACGGTCACCATGAGGAGCATCACGATCAAGAATCGATGAAAATGTTTGGCTTCTGGCTGTTTCTCATAACAGACGTTATTCTATTCGGTACCTTATTCGCCACCTTCGTCGTCCTCCGTCTCAATACAGACGGAGGCCCGACAGGCGCAGAGCTGCTTGAGATGAACGGGATTATTATCTCGACCTTCATCCTGCTAACAAGCAGCTTCACGAGCGGAATTGCGGTGCTTGAAATGAACAAAGGCAATAAGCGCGGGCTAATCTTGTGGCTTGCTATCACCGCCTTGCTCGGTGCTTCCTTTATTTTTCTTGAGGTTAACGAGTTCATCCATTTGGTGCACGAGGGCGCGAATATCGGCACCAGTGCTTACTGGTCCGCATTTTTTGTTCTAGTTGGCACGCACGGACTTCACGTTTCGGTCGGCCTTGTGTGGATGATTGCGCTTATGCTTCAGCTTAGCCGCCGGGGAATTACTCCCGTTACGAAGCGCAAGGTCGGCATCATCAGCTTGTACTGGCATTTCTTGGACGTCGTTTGGATTTTCGTATTCACTATCGTTTATTTGATGGGGGTGATGTAGGATGTCGAACCATAACTCACATGGTCATGATGCGCAGCACGAGTCTCATGGCGGCTCAATGAAGTCCTATGTCATCGGCTTCCTGTTCTCCATCATTCTGACGATAATCCCGCTCGTCGTCGTCATGAATGACATGCTCGGCAAAACAGCGACTACCGTGCTCATTCTCATCATGGCCATTCTGCAGTTCGCCGTTCAGCTTATCTTCTTCATGCATATCCGCGATGAAGAGAAGCCTCGCTTTAACCTAATGGCGCTCATTTTTGGTCTCGTGATTCTGCTCACGATCGTAGTCGGCTCCATTTGGATTATGACCTACAATGCCGTTGGCTAACGCCAACTGAGCTTAATAAGACCGTACCGAAGTCATTGCGACTGGTACGGTCTTTTTCGTTCATTACAAGGCCTCCCACTGTTCTATAATGGCTATAACCAAACTCTCCCTAGCATCTTCCGCAATAAATATGCCACAATCTCCCTATACACGAATTAACTAAAATCATGAGGTGATCCAGATAGCCATTATTCTTCGCCCTTTGCAGCTGCCGGGTGACTACGAGCAGCTAGCCCAGTTACTGAATCAAGTGTGGTCGGAGCCGACCACCGCGCAGCGCCTTCTAGAAGACGATCAGAAGTTATATGAAGTAGGACACACGTGGATGGACGAGACTGGACTGCTTGGCGGGTACGACCGAGAGCGCCAAGCAGCCGTTAACGAGCACGGAGAAATCGTAGGTTTTGCATGGTCTTGGCGGGCGCCATGGACAGAGCCCGGCTACCTGTGCAACACCCTCATTGTAGATGAAGCTTACCGCAATCGCGGTATAGGCGGCTTGCTGCTGCGCCATATCACACAATGGGCATTGAAGCTCGGTGCAGCCGCGCTGCTCGCAGAGGTGTGGGACGACAATGCGGAGGCTAGACAATTCGCGACCAAACGCGGCTTTGCGATTGAACGCCATGCCTTCCAATCGCTGCTTCAGCTCGATTCCGAAGAAAGCCGTTACGCCGCTCTTAAGCCAGAACAGCCCGATCTGCGCTTTCTCACCCTTGCCGACGAGCCGGGCGAGGAAAGCGAGCATAAGCTTTATGCGCTGTATAAGGAATCGTTAGTTGATATTCCAGGATTTATAGGCGAGGTGCCTGCCTATGAAGAATGGCTCAAATGGTACCTGCGAGTCGACGGCTACGCTCCCGAACGGGTAATAATAGCAGCAGACGGCAATACATTTGTCGGCGTAACCAACGTGCTGCATAATCTTCAAACGAACGGCATGTATCACGAATATACGGGCGTGAGCCGCGAATATAGAGGCAGAAAAGTCGCTCTGGCCTTGAAGATAAAAGCGATTGAGCTTGCCCACGAGCATGGGGCTTCCTACATTCGAACCGATAACGATTCGTTGAATGCGCCCATCCTCTCCATTAATCGCAAGCTAGGCTACGTACCTCTGCGCGGCTCTTACCGAATCCTCGCTCCTCTTGAGACCGTAATAGCGAGTCTGGATCAACAAAGCCCGCTTCATAAGAGTGTATAATGACCAATTCTACAAAAGAGCGTGTAGTAACCAACCCTAAAACGTACAGTTCCACACACCTACACGAATGAGAGTTGCAGGCCATGGCCATTTTCTCAGTGACCGATAAAGCAAAAAGACCTTGGAGAGAATGAGAATTCCCCAAGGTCTTTTACTCGCTATTTGAGCCAGCATTAACGCCCTTTCTCCACTACCTCAACGCCCTTCGGCACAATCAAAGTCAGCCTAGTATCAACCGAATCAGAGATGAGCCCGCCATCACGCCGATCGACCGCACCGACCATAACATACATGGTTGTGCCAACGATATCGGTTTGCATGATTTTGCTGTCCAGCCGCTCCAGCTTCTCCGAAGAGCGATAGCGAACTTGGCCAATGAGCTGCAGCTCCCGAGCAGCCGTCTGGTCAAATTCAATCCCATCCCATGCTTGCACGACGATCTTATTGATATCCGCAGGCACCTTTACCGTTTTGGTCTCGATGAATGCCGTACGCTGCGTCATATTCAGTCCTCTTTGCAGCTCATCGAATAGTCCCGTGGACATGAGAAGGGCAAGCCCTAAGCTCACCGTTCCGATTGCACCAACAAAAAACACACTCATCCAATCGTAGCGAACGACCGTACGATTGCTATTCGAAAACTTCAAATAAAGCAGCAGCTCAGCTCCGAGCATAATAAATACAACCGGAGCCACCCACATAAGCACCTCGAATGCCTCCATGTCCTGCCACAGCGATACGGCGAGCGCCGTACCGATGAGGATCAACGTTACACCCATGGATAGGGAGCCTACGCGCCATGTTCGGACATTTACCGGCTCATGAACGGCTGCTTGAGCTGCATGCGGCGGGATTATCGAGTTCAATGCGACTCCTCCTCACGCCTTGGAATATGCGACTTTGGCAGCTCAGGCGGCTTTCCTCTGAATATATCAGTGGATGCTCGATTGCCGAAGGCAAGGCGCAAACCTACAATAATCATTATAAAAGCAACGACAGCAGTCGGAACCATGTATTTCACCTGCATATATTGATTGTACAGCTGACTCGAGAAATGAGATGTAACCTCGGCAGCGACACGGTCCATTAAGTAATAAACACCGAATCCGAGCAGCCCGATCCCAAACCATCTTTGATAAGGAACCAGCTGCGTAAGGACTGGCTCGTCCGTAAGCTCCTCCCGCTCGTAATGAGAAGCCTGCTGCAGAGCATCAAAGAACGCATAACACCAGAACAGCGGGAGCAGGAAGAAGAACAGCGACAGTCGCAGATTGTCCATAATGAAAATGGTCAGTAGAAAACCGCCCATTAGCTGCAGCCCTCGTTTTTGCAGACCCAAATAAAGATGTCCCGCTCCTGGGAAAATAGATAGTGCAATCGCCAGCACCTTGCTCTTGCGTCCAGAAGCGATATACGATTCCATATCCTCGAAGATAGCCCGATCCATAAGAAGCTCGCCGCGATGCTTGGCATTCAGCTGGCTTATCGCATCGAACATGCTGTAGATCCAAATCACGGGCAAAGCAAGCAGAAATACAAGCAGCTCTCCTCTATGAATAATCGCACTCAGAAATACGATGATCGCAAACCATCCGATAAAGGAAATAAGTATCGTAATGCCGCGCTGCATAAGGCCCATATTCATATGGCCCAGTCCAGGTACGAAGGAGAACAGGATCGTTCTCGTTCTCTCTCTTTGCTGCTCAAGCGCAAGCGGTACGAATCCTGGACCGAAGTGATCGGCAGGGTGTTCGAAAGGATGCTGAACCGCCTGCGGCGATACGCCTTTGCCAACTAGCAGCGTAAACAGCATATCCATCATGTTCACGATCCATGTGAGGAGCGCCACGAAAACCAAGAAAAACATAAACCCGTCGTCCATGCTAGCGCCGGTAATCGCAATAAGCAGCATCAGACCAAGTGAGCCAAAAAATCCACCACCGTACAGCACTGCGCGTACGGGACGATTGATATATCCATGCCCGACACCAGGCAGAAATGCGAGTAAAAATGCCAATAATGGGCTTTTGTTCATGCTGTATCATTCCTTTCTATTATGGTTTATGGTTTGAAACGGGTCGCCTTCAAGCTGTCCAACCATGACCCGGTTTGATCAACGATTCGATCCGACCATGATTCCGAATATTTATTGTCGCCAGCTTCCGGCTTCGGTTCCACGATCTGTTGACGATTCTCATTCAGATCATGTTGAACCAGCTTCTGAGAGAAGGAGGCGAAAGTTCCGCTTATTAGAAGCAGCAGCGTAATGGAGGCCGCAATCGTATAGTGTGTGACGGGATGCTGCAGCCAGGTGCGTAGGCGCGGCGCCTTCTCCAGCTTGGCTTCGGATGAATCCTGCTTAGAAGGAACGGCTTCTTCCTGCCGAAGCTCTTCCATTAGCTGTCCTACCACACGCTGCTCGAGCAAAGCCATGTCAGGAAGGATTAAGCGAGAAACGCTATCCTCGGCGAATGAGGCTGAAAGCTCCTCTTCCTCAGACCATGCAATGGCATCCATCAAAAGCTTCAAGCACAAATCGCAGCCGGCCAAATGCTGCTCAGCCTCTGACCGCTCTACACCCGTCAACATGTCCTTCACATACAGAATCATTTGATCTTGCGCGATATGCTCATTTCTCATTCGAAATCCTCCTTCCGCCAGTGGCGCCTCATCCAGCTTCTAGCCCGGTACAGCCTTGATTCAACGCTCTTAAGCTCCAGTCCGGTTTCAGCGGCTATCTGCTCGTACGACTTATCTTCCATATAATAAGCCATGACGACCTCGCGATAATTATTCGGCATCTCGTCTACCCGGTCTCGGATATGCTTCCGATCCGCTTGTTCCATTGCAACCACCTCGGCAGCGGGCATGACCGCGTTATCCTCTTGCTGCTTCTCCGATAGGGTGTCGCTGTCCCCAAGCTCTTCCGGCCTTCGTGCCCTGCTTCGTTTGAAATCAATCGATCGGTTAACGGCAATGCGCGTTATCCATGTTTTCAATCCATCTAATCGGCAATCCGGAAGGGAGCGATAGATTTGCAGCAGCACTTCCTGCGTAACGTCCTCCGCATCATGCGGAGAATGAAGCACTGCGAAGACTGTTCTATATATATAAGGACCATATGCTTGCACAAAAGGGCCATAATGTTCGGGCCCGCCCTTCTGCACCGCCTTGATCCAATCTTCATCTTGAATGTCGCTCCCCTCCTTCCCAATCCAATAGACGCCAGCCAGTCCTTCTTCCCCTGCACTGCCGTCAAAAATAATTTCAACCCTTGCGCAAATGTATCCAATCACGCAAAAACCTCATCATTCGCAAGGCATGCTCCTGCGAACGATGAGGTTTTTATCCTTTATTGCCGCAAGCGCTCTTTGCTTCTTGCACAGCTGCGAATCACTACCCGCCAAGCGTCTGCTTAAGCTCTTCGGGCGAGCGGTCCCACCACTCTTGGTTGTGCTCGACCAGAAGCTTGCGCAGCGCCGCTCTCTCTACCTCGCCAAGCTCAGTCAGGTTGTAGCGGCGTTTAATGGAATGATCCAGCTTATTCACGTGGTCAGCCAGAATCTTCCAACCCCGGCGCGCCTCGGAATCAATCAGCATTTCGCATGCCGTTGCGCCGGCGTAGTAGGATCCTTCCTCGTTGCGGTCAACGGCAACCCAAACGATCCAGCACTGGCGTCCGTTTGGCGTATCCTCTTTGTTTGGCGTGAATTTGATGCCGCGCTCCACCTTGCTTTTGGCATGCATCGCACCGACATCAATATAAGCGACTCCGTCATCGATAATGATACAGGATACGGCGCTTAGATCGATCGTCCCTGCACCAAAGCCTTTATGTTGTTTGCTGCTCACTACGTTGAGCGACAGTGATTTCTTTTCCTTTTTTTCCGGCTGAGCCGGCTGTCCTTGTTCTTCCGTCATGCGTATTCACACCTTCCCCATACAATAATTCCATTTTAGCTAATAATCATCGAAAAGCAAACATATACATGCTGTAGATGCTTGTCAACGGGAGGGAAACGTTCAATGACTCCACGCTATTTCAAACGAATTTTACTCGTAATACTCGCAGTCGTCATGCTCGGCTTATCGGTGCACTACGGCTTCGGGAATGCTTGGCAATCCCAATATACTTATGCTTTTGCCCCCGCCGCCAAAGCCAAGCAAGCACCTGCTCCTGCGCCGAAATCGGCCAAGCCGCCAACCGTGCAGGAACCAAACACCGTCATGACGCCAAAGCCGCAGGAGCTCAGCAATCGTGTTGTTGAGTACCATATTAGCGTGCATTTAGTTGATGATGCCAAAGGATTGAACGGGGACCAAACGGTCACTTGGAACAACCCTGGGAAAAAAGCGGTGTCCGAGCTCTACTTCCATCTATACCCGAATGCCTTCCAGTCCGATCAATCCACATTCATGAAGGAATCGGGAGGCAAGCTGCGGCAGGATGAGGCAACGCTGAACAGCAAGGGCTACATGAAGCTTCTTACGCTGGAGACGCTTGATGGCGAAAGCCTGCTGCCACGCCTGCAATACGTTCAGCCTGATGACGGCAACGATAATGACTTCACCTTGGCCAAAATCCGGCTGCCAGAGCCCGTAGACCCGGGGAAATCGGTTACGCTTCGCATGGGCTATGAAGTTAAGCTGCCAGAGGTGTTCGCAAGAATGGGCTATTCCGGTGATTTTGTGATGGCGGGGCAATGGTTTCCCAAAATTGCGGTCTATGAGCCGACCGGAACGCGCGGACGAACGGCCGAGGGCTGGAATGTTCATCAGTATCACGGAAACTCCGAATTTTACAGCGACTTCGGCATTTACAGCGTAAGAATTAAAGTGCCGGAAGCTTACACCGTGGCCGCTACCGGCTTTCAAACCAAGCCTATCGAGATCAAGGATCAAATGAAGGTCTATCAGTTTTATGCAGATGATGTGCATGACTTTGCATGGTCGGCCTCGCCCGACTTCGTCTATGAAGAAACGGCCTACTCCGATACAGGAATACCTGGCGTACGCATAAAGCTCTATCTCGACCCGTCGCATGCCGCCTTAAAGGACCGCTACATGCATGCTGCCAAATCAGCTCTCTCGAGCTACGCCAAATGGTATGGCGAGTATCCCTATAGCACGCTGTCGATTGTCGTACCGCCTAAAGGAGCGAACGGCGCCGGCGGAATGGAATATCCAACGCTAGTCACAGCCTTTGCTGCGGAGAAACAAAATCCAGGCTACGATCTGGAACGTACAGTCGTTCACGAGATCGGCCATCAATATTGGTACGGAATGGTCGCCTCCAATGAATTCGAAGAAGCCTGGCTGGATGAAGGCTTTACTTCCTACGCCGAGGATAAAGTAATGGAGACCGCGTATGGCGTAGAATCTAATCTGCGTGTGGAGGCCAGCTACATGACCGATCCCGCCCCACTGAAGCAGCCTTCGTGGGCGTACGGCAGCCATTCGCAATATGCCGAAAACGTCTATATGCGTGCCAAGCTTGTGCTTATCGGCATCGAGAATCAGGTCGGCTCCCGAACGATGCAGAAGATTTTGCGAACCTACTTCCAGAAGTATAAATTCAAGCACCCTACTTCCTCCGATTTCCAGCGGATCGTAGAACAGGTGACCAAGACCAAATGGCATGATTATTTCAGCCAATACGTATATGACGATCAGATGGCAGACTTCTCGATTGAATCCATTCATGTTCGTCCTGTCACGCAGGATGGCGCCAACATGTACGAGTCCATCGTTCTTGTCAAAAAGAACGGAGGCACTAATGGCGATATAAGAATTCTCATGCGCTTTAAAGACGGCTCCGAGGTCACAAAGCTATGGCATGCGGAAGAATCGCATATGCAATATAAGCTCCTGCATTCCGCTCCGCTCGAATGGGCGATGGTTGACCCAAAATACAGCAACGTGCTCGATAACAAGCTCATCAACAACTATATGCAGGCCCAACTGCCCGAAGACACGCGAACGAGATGGAGCCTCGGTACGGTCAAGCTGATTGAAGGTCTGCTCGGGTCGCTGAGCTGGTAAGTAACTGCGTTCAAGGAGCGATAAACGATGAAGATACATGTGAAGCAAGGCTGGCAACTGGCAGTCAAGCATTTCTACCTAGTCATTTTATTATTTCTATACCAGCTGCTGTGGGGATTTTTCCTCTACCGTTTTATTGATTCGGTCGTGTCGCCTTTGCTGCGAAGATATCCGGGCTCTTATCCGTCCGACACGGCAGCTCAGGTCTTCATGACCGAGGCGCAGTTCCAGCTGTTCAAGACCGACGTCATTTCCCCCTATGTATGGATGCTCGGCGGCCTTTTGGCGGCAAGAATGCTGCTCACCCCACTATTCAATGCCGGGCTTTTCTACTCGTTTAATCAAGCACGCTCAGACGGCAGCACGCGCTTCCTGGAGGGCATTAAAAAAACGTGGAAGCCGGTCGTCCTGCTTTACTGGATAGAAGCTATACTTTCCATTGCACCTGCTTGGTATGTGCTGCCGCGCTCGTTAGACGCTCTCCTTGAGAGCGGCTCCACGACTGAGCTGCTGCAGACTGTGCTTCCTGGGGCAGCATTGTGGTTGCTCTGGGGCACTGTACTGCATTTGATATTCCTCGCCATGCAGTTCGGGGCCACATCGGGAGAAGGCGTATTCCGTTCCCTGTGGCGCGCACTCCGCAACTTCCTCTCCTATGCGGCTATCTCGCTCATCATGTGGGGAATCGGCGCTGCTGCCGGGCTCGTGGTAACAAGCTTATCCATGCTGTGGGCTGGACTGTTCGCACTCATTCTGCATCAGGGCTATCACCTCATTCGCACACTTATGAAGGTGTGGACGATAGCCGCTCAGTACGATTGCCTTCAAACCAAACAGCTTTAGCAGGAACAAGCCTTCTTCTCCACTAATAAAGTGGAAATGAAGGCTTTTTATTTGAAATTGCAGCGCAACTAAATGATGTCATTTCTGTATAATTAGGTGTATGAAATTAAAAGTTGGAGGATACACGCTAATGATGCGTAAAAAACTGGTAATCCTATCAATGGCCCTGCTCCTAGCCGGCGGTTCTATCGTTGCAGCAGACAAATTAATGCAGAAAGTTACGCTGCTTTACAATAATAAGCAATCGCTGGAAGACGGTCTTCTTGTCGACGAAAAAGTGTATATCAACATTCGCTCGTTATCCGACTCCTTGCAGGCTTTTATCCAATGGAAAGGCAGCGAAAAGAAGCTTGTCATCCAAAAACCGAACGTCCACATGTTTATGATGAACGAGAAAAGAACCATGTTCGGGCAGGTGGAAAAGGGAAGCGTCCAGAAGTTCATGGTACAAGCGCAAATCGACAATTTAAATGTAGCGATAACGGAATTCAAGGTCACGCTCACCGATCCTAACGACAAAGAAATAACGATAGATCGGCGCAGCCAAACCGATGATGATTTCAAGGAATTTGTCGAGAAGGACTCCTTCTGGTTCAGCTCTAAGCTTGTCTCGTATGATTTCAAATACGCCGGAAGATACAAGCTGCGCTTCTGGATGGAGCAGAAGAATGCCGAGCCTCAGCTGATATCGGAGAAAATCATTACAGCCAAATAGAACACTGCATTCAAACGCAGATATACGAATCACAACAAAACCTCTGTTCATTCAGAGGTTTTTTGCATGAAAATTTTCTAATCTTTTTCTCGCAAATCATTCATTTACCGCCAACTGCGGGACTTTAGACTTGTCTATGCCATTTATAGCTGGAGGACGAATCGGTATATTTTACAACGTATTCACATAATTAATGAAATTGAGTGAACTCATTTAGTAAGAAAGAACTAGTAATGATCGTTTATCTTACACAAAAAACGGTTAAACGAAGGAAATAGTCAAAAGGTTACATGAGAATTATTAGAATTTGCAATTAAAGGCAGGAGATCAATGAAAATAATCGAATAATTCTCAAGAGCAATAAAAAACGGCCTAATTCCCTATCGGGAAACGGGGGAACCACTCTGGGTGAATTGATTCCGACGTCTGATTTATCGCAGCGCCTGAGGAATCATAGGGAACCTTCAACCGAACCCCACAGCTAACCTCGTCGGCATTGGAAGGAGTTTCACAATTGAAAAAGATTACCGCAATACTCCTGGGTCTCGTTCTCGTGCTCGCTTTCCAAGCGGGAAGCGCTTTCGCAGACTCAAAACTGAACGGATTCATCAATGATGTTATTGGTAGTCCGTACAAAAGCGGCGGAACAACGTCGAGAGGTTTTGATTGCTCCGGTTTTACGAGCTATGTGTTCGATAAAATGGGCATCGAACTTCCACGCACTTCCGGTTCGCAAGCAAAATCAGGCACGAAGGTCGCTAAGGCTGACCTAATTCCGGGAGATCTTGTGTTCTTCGACACAGTCGGTGGCAATAACAGCACCGTATCCCATGTTGGCATTTACATCGGAGACGGCAAGTTTGCACATTCTTCCTCCAGCCGAGGCGTTGTGACAGACAAACTTAGCTCCTCTTACTATGAAGACCGTTATGTGACTGCACGTCGTGTCATGGACGCGGATTCTTTCCAATCGTATGCCGACGCACAATAGAGCAACCTATCCCCTCTCTTAGAGAGCTGCACAGGTAGACTCACTTCAGCAAAGCCGCAGTTTTTTGTCCTCTGACGACAAATGACTTGCGGCTTTGCTGTTTCATTTCAAGCTGATTGCAGTGTGCATGCTGCCGCATTCAGGGAAGGAGAAATACCCGATGTATTTGTTTATTCACCGCAAGGACCTGCGCACCTCGGATATGCGCGCTTTTGATTATATAAATAAAAAACATACGCAAGGCATACATTTGCTGATCATAGATCCCATCCTAATTGGAGAAGGCCGGCTGACAAGCCATAGCGGCCGCAACTTTATGGCGCAAGCCGCTTCCTTGCTCTACAGCTATTCTAGCGCCGGCAAAGAGCTTCATGTGCTTTATGGCGATCCTGCTGCGATTACGGAGTCGCTCCTGCTCGCCCATCCTATTGAAGAGGTTATCGTCCATGCGGACTATACCCCTTATTCGAGGCAGCGGGATGACCAAATCGGACAAACCGTACGCCGCTTAGAGCGTCGCTGGATGCCCATTGCCGACGCACCGCTTGCCGATCTTGAAGCTTTCCCTGCCTACGCAAGAAGATCGGAGCCATACAAGGTATTTACGCCATTCTACCGGATGTGGGGCAGCTTTATGCTGGAGTCGTACAGCCCTATGGGCAGCACCACAATCAACGACCTCTCCACCATGCAGGAAATAGACCAGAGCGCTTGCCTTGCATTCGCGCTTCCAGAAGCGGTATCATGCGCGCTTGGAGGCACGAATGTGGAGGGCTCACCCAAATCGCTTGCTAGGCTGGATCGCTTTGTACGGGAACGCCTCGCTTCTTACGGGGACGTCCGCGACGCGTATGCCAATGATCAAACTAGCGGACTTGCACGCTTTCTGAATACAGGAGCCATTTCAGCACGCCATGCATATGAGCTTACGCAGGGTTTGCATGGATCTGAAGCTTGGATACGCCAGCTCGCATGGCGTGATTTCTACCTGTACCAGGCGATGTATCATGAAGACTTTTTCAAATATGAGCAGCTTGCTGATTTGAGCCCGCTAACAGGCACGAATTTCAAGGCGTGGTCGACGGCTGCAACAGGCATTCCGATCATAGACGCAGCCTTGACGCAATTGAACCGGACGGGTGAAATGCCGAACCGCTTGCGAATGGTCACCGCCATGTTTTTGACTAAAAACCTGCTCTGTCCATTTACTCTCGGCGAGCAATATTTCCGGCTCCACCTAAGCGACTACGACAACACCCTTAACCGCGGAGGCTGGCTTTGGTGCTCCTCGCTTGGCTACGACGCCGCACCTTATTTCCGCATTATGAATCCCGCGATTCAATCGCAGACGCATGATCCGAGCGGAAGCTATATTCGGCGCTGGCTTCCTCATCTGGACCATTTGTCCGATAAAGAGATTCATCTGCCGCAAAGCGGCGCAATCGTGGACTTGAAGGCTTCGCGCGCAAGGGCGATTGAAGTGTATAAAACGATATTGAAATAGACAACAGGTAATTCGACTAAATATTGGACAAACAAGTAAACTATTTCTTGTATTTACTAATAAATAAACCTCCGCATTTGCTTTGAAACAGCAAATGCGGAGGTTTTTCAATTTTTTTAAGGCTTGTTTCATTTCAACCTTCGGCGTTTATTGCCCGCATCTGCTTCCTGCCCAGGATGAGCATGACTGAAAGCAGCAGCAGCATACCTACCACTAATGAAGTGATGTACCATAAAGTTGATTGCACATTGAATTGATCCATGAACCAGCCTGTTACACGGGGGAATATCGCTCCTCCAAGGCCGCCGCAAGCTACAAGCAGGCTCGTCGTTCTTTCGGTCATCCCCGGAATGAGCTCGTTCGCGTACACGAGGGCGATTCCGAAGATGCCGGAGAAAAACAATCCACTAAGCGCTATGAGAGCCAGCATCCAGCTCAACTCGCCCATTACTGCCATGAGAACAAAGATAACGGATGCCCCTGCCGTAGCGATCAACAAATACTTGGAATAGCCCATTCGGTCAGCCAGCACGCCTGCGAACAGCCGTCCAAGCACCATAGTACCCCAGAACAGGCTGAGTGCTGCTGCAGCACTGGACTCTCCCACTTCCGAGCGTACGATTAGGATGGAAGGCAGATAGTTAGAGAAGCTCATTTCCATGCCTACATAAATCATAAAGAACAATGCTGATAACAACAGAAAAGGAAGAGCCTTGCGCGGATAGCCGAAAAAGAACGATGCGCCTGCCGTGCGCGTATTTTTGTTCATTTGATTGTCTGCATGGGCTGCACGATCTTCCTTATTCTGCGGAATATAGCCTAATTGATCGTCTATTTCTCCAAATGACATCGTTAGCCATAGAACAAAGGTAATGCCTGACATTGCGGCTAGTATCGGAAAAGATACCTGCCAAATGCTTTGCTTAATCAGATACGCTGCTGCGATGGGAATCAATAGTGCACCTACGCCGAAGAAGGTTTCGAGGCGACTCATCGCCGATGCTTTGCCATTCTTCGCCATATCAATAATCATAGCGCCAACTACTGCTTCGGTCATTCCGAAGCCCAGCCCAGCAAGCGGAGCAATCGCAAGCATCCATCCCCACGGGAGCAGAAGGCTGTAAGCCGCTTCACTCAGCGTAAGCACTCCCATGGCGATAAGGACCGCGCCACGTTTGCCCACTCTCGCCGTAATGGACGGCGCAAGCAGAACGCCGACCAAAAACCCGAGAAATTGGTTCATGATCCATTGCCCGCCATCTTTATATTCGAGATGATAATGCGCGATAAGCTGCTCTAATATAGATCCGCCCACAACATGGGCAACCCCGATAATGAGGTAGGACAGACAACCAAGCCATATTAATTTCTTCATATTCTTGTTTCTCCTTATGTACGCACGATCTTCTTGCGCCTATCTGATATAATAAACCTATTTGAAGCCTTTTACCCATTAAATAAGGCCGTTCAGCCAGACGGAGGTGCCGGGTCTATGACAAATAAACAAAGCTCCCACCATTATAATCGAGAAATACTCGATATGACCATACACCCGCTCGAGATCTCTCATGCGATGGAAATATGCCACTGGCGTTATGAGGCTCCATTTAATTGTTATAATTGGCCGGCCTGGGAGCAAATGAAAAAAGACGAAATCGAATTTGGCGATTCCGTCCTTCGTGCTTCTCAATATGCAGCTGTATTGGATAATCAGCTTGAGCTGATTGGCTTCGCGCAGTTCTTCCCTATTGCCGGCGTCACCCGCCTTGGGCTTGGGCTTCGTCCTGACCTCTGCAGCCGCGGACTAGGGCCCTCCTTTACCAAGCTGATTGTCTCGGAAGCAAAGCGCCGCACCCCGCACAATGAAATTGATTTGGAGGTCATCGCCTGGAATACGCGTGCCATACGCGCCTATCAGCAAGCAGGTTTCCAGATAACAGACACTTACTCGCGTTCTACCCCAGCCGGCTTCGCTGAGTGCCACTGCATGGTTTACGGGATTGCGGAGCCTTAAATCCGCTGGGCACCTCGCTCCGTATCCTTTAAATCCATAAATAATATAAGTCCAGGCGCAACCAGCACGGACACAGTCCGAATCCAAGCATGAGAGTCGAGATCCGTGTAGGCGCGCGATACGATTGCCCTTCTCGTTTCATTTAACTGCACCAAGTTAGGCACAAAATAAGGACGCCAGCTCCAGTTGGCTCCTCTATACTGCTCTTCACAATGCCATTCTTGATCCGAGTCGCGCCCATAATTCGCCGAAAGCTGGATACCATCCTCATTGCACAAATAGACCCTAATACAGTGTCCGTACAACTTTGGAAGCAGATCCTCTATCCATTCATCCTTCTGGCCCCGATACTCCGCTTCCTTCACGAGCTCAACCAGTTGCTCGGCAAGCTGCTCCGATTGCCTCTGCCAATAGCGCTCTGATCCCAGATAATGCATCAGATGCTGTTCAAGCTCAGCCTCTATAACTGCCGAAAAACATGCAGGATCACGGAATTCAGGCTCAGCTCTGGCAAACATAAAGCCCTGTATATACCTTGCTCCAGCTTGTATCGAACGCGCCAAATCTTCTCGCGTTTCAACACCCTCTACAAGCAGTGATGCGCCAATCTGTTCCGCGAGATCTGAGTAGGAGCGCAGCACGCCGAAATAACCGTCATGCGTCGCGCTCTTTTTGATCATATGGATATCGATTTTGAGCAAATTCGGTTGAATATGAGCAATGCGATCCGTACTGCTGAATCCGCTGCCAACATCATCGATGGCAATCGAGCATCCTTTTTGGCGATAAATATCGACAACGGAGCGCAGCCTCTCCATGGAACCTTGAAAGCTTTCTTCCGTTATTTCGATTACAATCCGCTTAGGATCGATATCGTACTTATCAAGTAAAGACAATGTATAAAGCTCGCCATTATCCTCGTAACGGTAGATCCAAGAAGGCTTCAAATTTATGAAAAGCATTGGCGGCTCTTCCATTGAAGACAGCTTGGAGAATGCTTGCTCGCGGAGCAGCCGGTCCACAAGGATGTGATCCTCCTCTGCAATCTCCGCATTGCAGAAAAAAGGACCCAAGCTGCGTACCGAATCACCCTTTACTGCTCGGCCAAGCACCTCATAGCCCATAATTCGTCGTGTATCCATTGCAATAATGGGCTGATAAAATGCAGCTAACGTTTCACCTTCTAACCCAAGCGCCTTTGGCAGCAGCGATGATGAGCACTCATTCATAGCGATCTCCTCTATGTTATATCTGTGTTAAATTATCTATCATGCTTCGATGAATAACATTGTAATAGAGTCGACAATAAATGTAAAGATCCGACAGGAATCTTCACCCATACGCTGAATAGTTGTCGAAAATTATATCAATCGAATAATCTGCGTAACCTTATCATCTTGGGAAACCTCGATTACGTGATGCTTATTATTGTAGGTAATCACGCCTGTGCCCACTTCAATGACCGGATTTTCACCTAAACCAAAAAATACGTCATCGGCTAATGCTTCCATAACCTCATGTCGATCCTCCACCGGCAGCGCCGCCCATTCATCCGCTTCCATCTCGAAAAAAGTAAAGCTGCTCTCTATTTCGGCTACCGCTGCTGTCAAATCCTTCAATATATCCGCATATTCCCTTGCATGTCTTACGCCCATTTGTGTTTACCACCTTTATCATTGTTCATTTTTGTGTGCATCTCTCTACTATTCTACCGCATTTTAGAAATTTTAACGTGTATGTCATCAAAACGTTTCATTTACTCTAACTTCAGAATGCCCATTTGACGATAATATAAGAAGTAGAGAAATGTCGAAAATGATTTGGACGGGGTGTATGATGAAAAATTCAACAATTATCGGTCTTGTACTAGGGTTAGTCGCTGTGCTCGGAGGGATGGTTTTAAAAGGAGCGCATCTATCGTCTCTTTTAAATCCAGCTGCCTATATGATTATTATATTGGGAACCGTGGCATCGGTTATGATCGCCTTCCCAATGTCCGAGCTCTCCAAGGTCGGTAAGCTGTTCAAAATGGTTTTCTCCGAGCAAAAGCTGCCGCAGCGTGATGAGCTTATCCAACGATTCATGGAATGGGCATCCATTACCCGCCGAGAAGGCTTGCTCGCTCTTGAAGCTAAAGTCGATGAAATTGAAGATACATTCCTTCGGAACGGCATGCGTATGATTATTGACGGCAACGATCAGGACTTCGTTCGCGATGTATTGCTTGAGGATATTGCCGCAACGGAAGACCGCCACAAAGCAGGAGCACTTATCTTCACGCAAGCCGGTACATATGCACCAACACTCGGGGTACTCGGAGCGGTTGTCGGGCTAATCGCAGCACTGGCCGATATGAGTGATATGGCTAAGCTCGCCCATGCGATTGCGGGCGCATTCATCGCGACGCTGCTAGGTATTTTTACAGGTTATGTACTATGGCATCCCATTGCGAACAAATTGAAACGTATGTCTAAAAAAGAAATTCAAATTCGTTTGATGATGGTAGAAGGACTTCTCTCCATTCAATCCGGCGTTTCAACCATTGCAATCAATCAGAAGCTATCTGTATTCCTTACACCTACGGAAAGAATTAAGATGAGGGAGAAGGAGGAAGGCGCCGTTGAGCAGAAAGCATAGGCATGAAGAACATGAGGAGCATGTAGACGAATCCTGGCTCATTCCTTACGCCGATTTGCTCACCCTGCTGCTTGCGCTCTTTATCGTGTTGTACTCCATGAACTCAGTCGATGTAAAGAAGTTCGAAGAAATGTCCCAGGCGTTCAGCGTTGCCCTTAGTACGGGGAGCGGTATTCTAACGGAAACAGCTATCGTAAAATCCGGTGATGACGACGGCAAGAAACAAGACGAAGCCGGCGGCGTTATCGACTCGAAAGATGAGAGCAAAGAAGACAGCGAAGATAAAGACCAGACCGCTGAAGAAAAAGCCCGCGAGGCCATTATGGAGCAAGAGCAGAAGGATCTGGAAGATTTAAAAAAGAAGATTGACGCTTATATTGAGAAAAACGGTCTCACGACTGATTTGGAAACAAAGCTTAATCTCTCTCAGCTCATGATCACGATTAGCGACAATGCCTTATTCCCTCCGGCACAAGCAACGGTTAAGACGGAATCGAGAGAGTTAGCCGTTGCGATCGGCAAAATGCTTCAACAATATCCGGATTATGAGGTCATTGTGTCCGGTCATACCGATACGACTCCTATTTCGACCGTGTTTTTCAAATCGAACTGGGATTTAAGCTCCATGCGTGCTATTCGATTTATGGATATCCTGCTTGAGAACAAGCAGCTAAAGCCTGAACGCTTCAGTGCAATCGGCTATGGTGAGTATCGCCCCGTTGCCGATAATAAGACAGCGACAGGCAAATCCAAAAACCGTCGTGTAGAAGTGTCGATTATGCATTCGTATTCCAATGAGGCCAACGCTCAGAAGCTAGCCGTTACCAAATAACATAACAAAAGCCTTGAATCCACTCCTCATCAAGAGTGACATTCAAGGCATTTGTATTTAATGGTCATCTTTAGACCGGTTTATAATTCAGTGTTTCGAATAACGCGGACTTCTCGGCATCCGTCAAATCTCTCCACTTCCCAACGTGTAGACCGGCAAGCTGGACGTTCATAATGCGCTGTCGCTGCAATCTTCTTACATGATAGCCAAAAGCCTCGCACATTCTGCGAATCTGACGGTTGCGGCCTTCCGTTAGAATAATGCGGAACACACGGTCCGTCACTCTTGTAACCACACAAGGCAGCGTCATACTGCCTAGAATATGAACGCCGCTCGCCATTCCTTTCAAGAAGGCATCCGTTACAGGCTTATCTACCGTCACTAAATATTCCTTCTCATGCTTGCCTTCCGACCTCAGGATAGGATTCACGATATCGCCGTCATTCGTGAGAAGAATTAAGCCCTCCGAATCCTTATCCAGCCTTCCAATCGGGAATATACGCTCCGAATGTCCGACAAAATCCACAATGTTTCCTTTAATATGAAGCTCAGTCGTGCTTGTAACGCCAACTGGCTTGTTGAGTGCAATATAGACATGGTTTTTCTGCTCTCCGATCTTCTGACCGTCAACGCGTACATCGTCGCCCAGCTCTGCTTGGCTGCCCAGCTGCGCCGTAGCTCCGTTAATCGTAACGCGGCCGCTGTCAACCAGCTTGTCTGCCTCGCGTCTAGAGCAGTATCCCGTTTCACTTATGAACTTGTTGATTCTCAAAACTGATTCACCCCGTTGTATGAACTGCCAAATCGGCAATTTGGTCCGATGGAAAATACTGCATGGCTGCTTGCCTTTTGTCTAGAGGGCTTGCCGCGACTCTGCCCAATACCTCTTCTGCTGCCTTTACCATTGCCCGTGCCACATCCTCGCCTTTAATGGGACGATACTTGCGCAATGGGCCAACCATTGCAAATGCAAGTCCTTTGGAGGCAATCGCCCCAAAGGCTTCACCCGGCCGTACGTCATGTCGCTCACCAAGCAGCAGGGAAGGCTGAAAAACATGAACGTTTGGCAGGTGCAGCCCCGCAAGCGCCTCTTGCAGCTCCCCCTTCACGCGACTATAAAAGATACGCGAGCCTGAATCTGCCCCCATCGCCGTAACGACAGAGAACACCGAAGCGCCGATGCGCTGAGCGTACTCTGCCAGCTTAAACGGATACTCGTAATCGACCCTACGGAAGGCATCCCTCGTTTTGGCTATCTTTATGGTCGTGCCTAGCGTACAAAATACAACATCCGCCTCTACCTGCGCTAATGCTCCATCCATGCTCGCAAGATCCGCCACGATCAAGTGCAGCTTCGCCTTTTCGCTTGCCGAGACTGAGCGATCCATATCGAATGATCGCCTAGAGAGTACCGTTACCTTCCTAACCAGAGGATTGCGAAGCAGTTGAACAAGCAAAGCATTCCCAATCAATCCGGTAGCTCCTACCAACACGACACTATATCCGGTTAATGCGTTGCCAGAGGAGCGGCTTTGTGTATCCCTAGATGATTCAAGCTTCAATGAAATCCCTCCTTGCCCGCCTATATGAAATCCGTACCGCAACTCATGCTTCCAGTATACCGCTCTCTCTCGCTTCTTTCAAAGCCGGAAGCATTAAATTTATCGTCGTTCCCACATTGACCTGACTTTTGATCTCCATCGTTCCTCGATGGCTATTAATGATACGCTGGGTAACCATAATCCCTAAACCGGTACCCGTCTCTTTTCCCGTAAAAAACGGATCACCAATCTTCGAAATCATTTCCTCCGGTATCCCCATGCCTTCATCCGTAATCGCTATCGTGATGAACTCGCGCTTATGCGTAATGTGGATATGAATCCTCCCGCCGCTTGGCATCGCTTCAATTGCATTCTTAATGAGGTTGATAAAGACCTGCTTCAACTGATTCTCCTCACATGAAATCAAGCATCCCTCTTCAGTCAGGGAGACACGGAACTCAATGTTGTGCAGAAGCGCTTCGCTATTCATTAGGGCAATGACGTCCTGCAGCACGTCTCTCAAGTCCTTGGTGACGAATCTTGTTGCCTGCGGTTTGGCCAAAATGAGAAACTCCCCGACAATTAAATTGATACGGTCGAGCTCTGACAGCATCAGCGCGACATGCGAGAGAGCAAGCTTCTTGCTCTCCTGCTGCAGCTGAAGAAACCCGCGGAGCGTTGTGAGCGGATTGCGTATCTCATGAGCTACGCCAGCCGCAAGCTGCCCGACCGTCGTCAGCTTCTCCGACCTGCGCAGCAATTCTTCCATTTTATTACGGCTTCTCATGTCCCTTGATATACTGGCAAATGCGCGTATGGTTCCGTCCGAATCACGGATAGGTGATATGGTCACGCTAACGGGAATCAACTCGCCTAGCTTGGTCATGCGCATCGTTTCTTGTGTGGGAAGCACCTTCCCCGATAAAATTTGATTCAACATTTGCCTAAGCTCAGCTTCATGCGAGATCGGAAGAATGGGATGAACGAGCCCGATGGCTTCCTCCTCTTCATAGCCGAATAGCAGCTCGAATGCTCGGTTAACCTGAATCACTTTGCCATCTAAATCAATCAAGTGGATTGCATCGCTTGTATGGTTAATAAATGATTCCAAGTGCTCCTTCATGCGCCTGTTTTCTTCAAATGCTTTGCGCAGCTTATTCATATAGATGCTAAGATTCTGCGACATCGCATTGACCTTAAGGGCGAGCAAGCCAAATTCGTCCTTCCGCTTTATCCGAATTGGCTGTTGAAACCTGGCAGAGGAAACCTCATTAACCTTCCATAAGATATCCTTCAGCGGCCTGATCATGACGCCAACCAATGAATAGCTAATGACGAATACAAGTACCATCATTATCCCCGTATACATTAAGGTATCGCCGCGTTTCTTATTGATAATCTGTTTAATGCCCACTCCGTCATAAACAACGCTTATTATATAATTGTCAGTTGGCTTTGTATAATAGAAGCTTCTATAGTAAGGCTTCCCGTTGATTACCATTTTTCTCAACTCGAAGCCGCTCTGCCTTGCTTTAGATATAATGGAATGATCGCCTATAGCATCTATATATGTATATGAGCCATAGGGAACGGACAAGGCGTCTTGCTCAAATACCGTTATTTCCTTTATATTTGGATTTATTGTTTTCACTATTTCAAAGATATGCTCGGGTGTTGATGGATTTCCTTCTTGAAATAGCGTGCCAGGCCCAGGCTTCTGCTCATATGCAGAAAATGATTGGGCAATATGCATGGAGGTATCCTGCATCGTTTGGCGCGCTTGCTCCCTCATACCCTGCATCATGGAGTACTCGCTTAGAATGTGGTGTATGATGAAAAAGGTAAATACAATAAGCGTAATCAAGACGGAAAATTTCATCTTAATCGACAATGACCGACACATCCTTTTACACTAAAACGTGTTTATTAACAACTTATACACATTATCAACAGTTACTGTACACATGCCTGAATAAAATGTGAGTATATTTGTGCATATCGTCACACTTATCCACAATGTTATCCACTACATGTTAACAACAGAATATTTGTTCGTTGTATAATGATTAATTTGTAAAGGAGCTTTAATTCATGCTGAGAGAACAAGAGGACGAAATATGGATGCAAGAAGCGATTGCAGAAGCAAAAAAAGCCGAGCAAATTGGTGAGGTACCTATCGGAGCGATAATTGTCAGAAACAATGAAATCATAGGGAGAGGCTACAATTTGCGAGAAACGCAGTTTGATCCAACTGCGCATGCCGAGATGGTAGCTATCCGTGACGCCTGCGATCGCATCGGCGCTTGGAGATTATTGGATTGTACATTATATGTCACGCTGGAGCCTTGTCCAATGTGCGCGGGCGCCATCGTCCAGTCCCGTGTAAAACGTGTGGTGTACGGTACTGCTGATCCAAAAGCAGGATGCGCCGGCACGCTTATGAACTTACTGCAAGAGCCCCGTTTCAACCATGAAACGGAGCTCACTAGTGGAATTCTGCAGCCTGAATGCGCGTTATTGCTCAAACAATTCTTCCGCCGACTTCGGGAAAAGTAATATGGCCTACTAGTCGTTGCGGCTTATCGTAATGTGGGTTAGCTCATCTCTTTGTATATACTGTAACGCAACAATAAGCTGATCGGCCTCTTCGCTAATTGCTAGAACATCCGGATCTGTCAAGCTGCCGCGTGCTTCGGCTATTTCATGAAGCTTTAGCCGCAGCGACTGCAATTGTTTAAGCAAGTGTTTTTTGTCCATAGCTCGCTTCGGGGCACGCTCCTTATTTAGCACTCGTGTGGTAATGCTTCTATTATACTCGTAGCATAATAAGGAGTTTGTAAAATCTTGTCGATGAAGGTAGACAATTTTCGGGCATTATTCGACAAAATGAAGTTATTTATTCCAATTAATAGTTCTTTGTGACTAAAAAATTCAATTATTTTCTGAAAATTAAATCGCTTGTGGTTAGCGCCTAGTTATATATGCATAGTGATTAATTGATATTGATAATCATAATCAATTAATATATAATTAACCTAATTACTTTTTTATAGCGGAGTGTATGCCAAATGAGTTCTGCCGATAAGCTTCAAACCTTTTTGACGCTCGTTGAATGCCGCTCGTTTACCGAAACAGCAAAGCGGTTGTATACATCCCAGCCTACAGTAAGCAACCATATTCAACAGCTGGAGAATCAGTATGGTGCTGCTTTGTTTCATCGATCCGGTAAAAGTGTCATTCTTACGAATAAGGGTAAAGTTCTTTACGATTATGCTCAAAGAATTATGTCTCTCTACCAGGAAGCTGCTTCCGAGCTTCAGAATGATACGCAGCAAGGCTTACCTATATACATATGCAAGGATTTAAATACCTATTTACTGTCCGATATGATCAAACGTTTTATCGACAAATATCCCGACAAATCGTCCCCCTTGCAGATCGTCGAAAATGTCGAAATACAGAAAAAGCTTCAGCAAAAGAAAACAAACCTTGCCATTATGCCTTTGACTGAAACCAATGACTATAGGGAGTACGGTTACGATAGCGAGACCTTGTTCGCAGAAGACTTGCTGCTGGTCGCATCGCCGGAGCACCCATGGAGCAAGCGAAAAATGCTTTATTTAAGAGATCTAAGCCATCAGAAGCTTCTCGTTCCTAAGAATGAGCAGCTTCAAGCTGTGATACTTAAAGCGCTAAACCGGAGTCAAATCCCCATAGAAATCATCTACATGAAGAACTTCGATGAAATCAGCGAAGAGCTCAAACACAGCCATGCCCTTGCCTTTTTACCATATTATGCGGTCAATAAGGGCATTTCGAGCGGCGAGCTGATTACACGGCCGGTAGCAGGCCTGCAAATCAAACGTCGAAATGGCTTCGTTATTCGGAAGAACACCGTTTTGACCGAGCTTGAGCAGGCCTTCTATTCCTTTGCTAAAGAAGCTTTCTAGTCTGTATCCCCCATGACTGTCTCCTTCTGTCCGAACTGTCCGAACGATTCCTCCCCACATGTTCTATACGCCAACTCGAATACAGATGCAAACAGAGCAGGTACATCCCATGTACCTGCTCTTGCCTTTCGCAAGCTTAGTTTTAGAGGTTAAATCCGTCATCCTGCCGCTATTTATGAGGATAAATCCATTTGTATTATAAGAATCTATGAAGTAAAATTATTTAAACTGAACATAACTACGGATGTCGGGATGTGCCCTTTTTGAATAATAAAGCAGTAATCTTGGGTTGTAATTATTATATTGGGTTGAGCACGATTCGTTGCTTGGGCATTAACGGCGTTCATACGGTGGCTGTTGATTATTCAACAAAAGATACTTATGGCGCGGATTCAAAATACACGTCGGAGAGATTGATTTCTCCTCACTATAAAGAAGACACTGCAGCATTCATACGCTTTTTGAAGGACTATGCGAGCAAGCAGAGCGCGCCTCCCGTTCTGATTCCTTGCCACGACTCCTATCTGGAGGTCATCGATGAGCATTTGGAGGAGCTGAGGGAGCATTACCTTATTCCGCAAAACATACCTGGCATATATTCGGATATGATGAATAAAGAAGTACTACAGCGGTTGTCGCTAGAAAACGGTGTTTCCGTTCCGGAAACGGTCCGTTTGAACGAAGATGGTTTTTTCGAGAAAATTGATCATGCCATAAAGTATCCATGCATCGTAAAACCGACCGACTCGCCTTCCTTTGTTGCCAAATTCAGAAGAAAGCTATTTAAAGTAAACAACCGCACAGAGCTTGAACAAGCCTTGGCCAAAGCGAAGGAAGCGGATTTGGAAGTTATCGTAAAGCGCATTATTCCAGGCTTTGATGATCATATGTACACGTTTGACGCTTATTTGGACCAGAACTCCAAAGTAACACACTGGGTAACTTGCCAAAAATTCCGCCAATATCCGATAAATTTCGGTGCATCGGTATACACGGGACAGCGCTATGTACAGGAGCTGTTTGATATTGGCGCGCCGTTTCTTGAGAAAATGAAGTGGAAAGGCTTTGCAGAGATTGAATTCAAGAAAGATGCCGAGACGGGGCGCTTTTATTTAATTGAGGTCAATTGCCGCATCACAAACCTGAACAATCTGTTGTATAAGGTAGGCGTGAACATTCCTTGGATTACCTACCAAGAGCTGACTGGCGGCAACCTAGTGCCTCCTAAAGCCGTCAAAGAGAATACGAACCGCGTATTCTGGTACGGTTACGAAGATATGCTTGCCGTACGCGATTACGTCAAGACGGGCCAGTTGACGCGCAGGCAGGTATTCCTCTCGTTGTTCAAACCGAAGGCTTATGCCATCTGGGATTGGAAGGACCCTAAGCCAGCTTTTTCTTATGCTGCTATCATCGGTGGCAAGCTAACGAAAAAGCTCCTTAGAAGATAGTCAAAGCAAAACGGGTACAGGTGACTAGAATGGAGCTGAACGTATGTTATTGAATGCCTTACTTACTGATCTTGAATATACGCTTGTGAAAGGTGATTTACATAGAGAAGCCTCTGCTATCGCCTATGACTCCCGAGAAGCTTCAGAAAATTCCGTATTCGTTGCGGTTTCCGGCTTCTCGGTAGACGGTCACGAGTACATTGATAAGGCGATTGCGCTTGGTGCAACAACCATTATCCTAGAGAAGGATATTACTGTCCCAGAGGACGTAACCGTTCTTAAGGTTGCGAACACGCGCGAGGCGCTGGCCCGAGTATCTGCCAACTTCTATCATCGTCCAACGGAGCAAATGAATCTCCTAGGCATCACCGGGACAAATGGAAAAACATCAACCACTTATTTTCTGCAATCCATATTTGAACAAACGGGTACCTCGCTCGGGATCATCGGTACGATTGGGACAGTGATTGGCGATAAAGTGTTCCAGAACAAAAACACAACGCCTGAATCACTGAATCTTCAGCAAATTTTCGCGGAGATGATTCAGTCGGACATGAAGCACTGCGTCATGGAGGTCTCTTCGCATGCGCTTAATTTAAGCCGTGTAGCTCATTCCAGCTTCAATACGGGCGTCTTCACAAATCTTACGCCTGATCATCTCGAGCTGCATCATACGATGGAGGAATATTTCGAGGCTAAGGCAAAGCTATTTGACATGACAACGGACTATAATATTATTAATGCTGACGATCCTTACGGCCGTAAGTTAATTGATCGCTTGCAAGGCAGAGCGCCAAAGCTGCTCACCTACGGCATCGAACAGGAAGCAGATATCCATGCGGCTGATATTCACTATTTTGCAGACTACACCACTTATACCGTTCATACGCCAAGGGGCAGCGCGACCATTAAAGTGAATCTCCCAGGAACCATCTACGTATACAATAGCTTGGCCGCAGTCGCAACCGCGTATGCCAACCAGTTCAGTCTTCAGCAAATCGCCCAAGGCATAGCAGCTGTAGAAGGCATCAAAGGCCGCTTGGAAGTCGTTTATGAGGATGAAGACAGCAAGATCATTGTCGACTTCGCACATACCGAGGACAGCTTGGAGAAGGCTTTGACGACGATTAGACCATTTGCCAAGGGCAGAATTATACTCGTATTCGGCGTATATGCTTCTGATGGAGAGTCCGGTACAGAGAAACGCAGGGCAATGGCCAAGGTTGCTGCTGCATTTGCTGACTTTTCCGTCATTACTTCAGATAATCCAAAAATGCAGGACAACAATCTTATTATTCGTGAGATCGTAGAGGGCATGGAAGCCTGCAATGGGGACTACGAAGCGGTCGTCGATCGCCGGGATGCCATTGCTTTTGCCATTAACATCAGTCAAAAGGGCGATGTGGTCCTCATTGCGGGCAAGGGCCATGAAACCACGCAAATTATCGGAAAGACCGAGTACCCTTTTAACGAAGCGGAGATTGTTAGGGAAATTAAGCTAAAAGCGAAATGACTCTGCGGCAACCACAATAAACCTTTTAAAAGGTCAGGCAACTCTGATTAGGAATACTTTTTTTATCAGCTATGAGGAAATGGGCAGCCATGTTATGATGGTCGGTACTTCAATGTTTTCAGTTATATAATTCATTAAAAGTAGGTTGAACAATGGAAGCTAAAAGCTTAGGCGTCATAGGCGGGATGGGACCGAAAGCAACATCCGTATTTTTCGACATGATTATCGAGCAGACCGAGGCGGACAAGGACCAAGACCATATCAATATGGTCATCCTGAATCATGCTACATTACCCGATCGAACAGGTGTTATTCTAAGCAAGAACGGCGAGTTGTTTCTTAAGGCGGTTGCCAAGGATTTGAAACTGCTGGAATCCTCTGGTGTATCCAACATCGCCATTCCTTGTAACACCTCGCACTATTTTTATGACGATATGCAGCAGATGACTAGCGTTAACATCATCAATATGGTAGACGAGACCTTAAAGGAAATCCACAACAGGTTCGGTGAACACTGCAAAGTAGGCATATTGGCTACCAACGGTACGGTGAGCAGCGGTGTTTATCGAAAAGGCTGCGGGCAGTATAACATGCAGCTGCATGAGCCCGATGCTGTGGTACAAGAACATGTTATGGATATCATCTACAACAAAGTGAAGCGCAATTTGCCAGTTGAACCCGCTGAATTCGAGGGCATTATCAACCATTTGCTTATTCACGACGAATGCCAATGCGTTATAATTGCCTGTACAGAGCTTTCTTGTATTCCCATTCAAAACGAGGTTGCCAAAAATTGCGTGGACGCGATGTCCGTACTTGTTCAGAAGTCCATTGAGCTGTCCGGCAAACGTTCTATATCTTCTAAATAATAAGATAGAATAAAAAATCCGGAGAAGGCTCTCCGGATTTTTTTGGCATTAATGGACGAAGCAGTGGCAGCACTTACAGAACATTAAGCTCTACGTTTATGTTGCCGCGAGTCGCTCTCGAATACGGACATACCTGATGCGCCGCCTCAGCCAGCTCCTTCGCAACCTCCGGTTCAACGCCTACGATTGAAATATCAAGCTTCGCTTCGAGCTGATAATTCCCGTCATCTATCTTTCCTAACGTTACGTGAGCGGTTACTTCGGTTTTTTCTACTTTGATTTTTTTCATTCGGGCCACGACATTAAGTGCGCTCTCGAAGCAGGCTGCGTACCCGCCGGCAAATAGCTGCTCAGGGTTTGTTGCGCCCCCTGGGCCTCCGAGCTCCTTCGGCGCTCTCACTTCAACACTTAATATGTCGTCGCTCGATACAATCTTACCGTCTCTTCCACCCGTTGCCGTTGCTGTTGCTGTGTATAATTTCTGCATAATAAATTCCTCCATTGTTATAGTGGTGTGTGTAAATCTGGACTTCATTGTCGACCCTTGTTCATGCCTTGGCTGGCAACAAGAAATAGCATCCTGATTTCTTATTGCCCGAATGAGGCTATTCTATTCCATTTGCGAAGGACGACTGTCATTCTTTTTAAATTGTATATAACTTAATTTTATAAAATTTAATATACGCCTATTGAATTACGTTGTCAACAAATAAACAAGCTCCCTTTCATTGTTGCTGAAAGGAGCTTGTTTATTTAGAAACATTATTTTATCTAATAAAATCTTACTGCAACGCCTTTTCGTTCGTTTTCTTACCTAAACGATGAGTCAGATAGGAACGATTGGCTATTATCCGTTCATCCGTCGGCCTAAATTGTGCTGCTTTCTCGTTATGCTCATGTGCCTTCTCATACTCGCCTATGCGGTCAAAGCAAACGCAAAGCTGAAGATGGGGCAGCCATGTAGAACAGGCCAGGTTCTCAAAACCCCAGTTCTGCTCCGGCTTCTCCACGTCGAGTGCCAGTTTATACCAATATATCGCCAATTTAGGCTCATTTTGTTGAAGGAAATGATAACCGAGTCGACAGCAAAATTCCGGACGCGGCTTATCATAATGAAAGGAGCGGAGGATGGAGTCCAGCGTATTCCTTGCTTCTTTAAGCTCGCCATAACAATCGGCCAGCCTGCTGCAGGCGGCTACGTTGTCCTCAATCCAACCTTTTCCCGTTGCCAGAAATTTATCGTAGTACCTTATGGCTGCTTCGTATCTTCCATGATCCTTAAGCTCATTGGCATAATAGAATAAGTCGCGTGGAGAAAAGATTTCTCCCTTGGCGAGCCGCTGCTCATAAATGTTTAAATTTCGGTCGCTGTCATGGTGAATACTGCTGTGCGTTACGGCAACATCGCTGTGGAAAATATCCCCGTACACTTCGAGGTATTCATGAACCGGTCCGATCCACTGAAAGGCCCGCTCCCGCTTCACAATTCGATTGCGCCTTAGCTTCGAGGTGACATTGCCGAATTCGTCGAATGCCAGATGATATTCCATCGAGACAGAGTCAACGGCAGGACTCAGCTTTTTCTTTAATGCTTTGAGTTTTCTTCGGTCAGACTCCTTCAATATATCATCGGCATCCAGCCACATGACATGCGATTTCGTTGCCAAAGAAAAAGCATAGTTGCGAGCAGCTGCGAAATCATTGATCCACGTAAAGTGTTCAATTCGATCTGTAAATTCACTCGCAACCTGTATCGTTGTATCCGTAGAACCTGTATCTACAACAATAATTTCGTCGGCGATGTCTTTCACGGATGAAAGACATCGCCCGAGCGTTTCTTCTTCATTTTTGACGATGAGGCACAAGCTGATGGATATCAATTTAACCACACCCCCGCGAGTTGATTGCATGGATTCATCATATTCTTGTGCCGCCGTCCTGTTACTGTCAGGCAATTAGCTTAAGCGGATGATTGTCAGTGCTGCGCCTGCGCTTCCTGCAAGCAGTGTTGCGGTACCGAGCAAGCCAAACATTTGAAGCGTAATTGTGCTGTTCGCGGTTAATGTTAATACAACATCGTTATTGAAATTGGATAAGCTCAGAACTGGCGCGATCGTGGATGCGGTATTCGCTGCGCCGTTGATTAGCAGCCTCGTGCTGAGAAGCAGTGCGGCAGTCGTGTTGATTTGATAGCTTATAAAATATCTGCCCGCATTGGCAACCGTGAAGGTATCATTGGCTCCATTGACGGTAATACCCGTACCCAAGCTTTGTGCACTTGGCAGCGCTACGTTTGTTCCTCCAAGTACGACCGCAATAATAGCTCCCGTCGTATTCGCAGCAAACCCTGACTGCTCCGTTGGGGAAGTACCTGTCGCGCCTGTTGCTCCTGTTGCTCCTGTTGCTCCTGTTGCTCCTGTTGTGCCCGTAGCTCCAGTCGTACCGGTTACTCCCGCTCCTGTCGCACCTGTAACACCAGTCGCTCCCGTTTCACCTGTTGCTCCTGTTGTACCCGTAGCTCCAGTCGTGCCGGTTACTCCTTCTCCTGTCGCACCTGTAACACCAGTCGCTCCCGGTTCACCYGTTGCTCCTGTTGYACCCGTAGCTCCAGTCGTRCCGGTTACTCCTTCTCCTGTCGCACCTGTAACACCAGTCGCTCCCGGTTCACCTGTTGCTCCTGTTGCACCCGTAGCTCCAGTCGTACCGGTTACTCCCGCTCCTGTCGCACCTGTAACACCAC
>NZ_JBFRGD010000033.1:0-67159 GCF_052115165.1 Paenibacillus sp. 2TAB23 | reverse complement strand
CCGCTAACCTTGTCCCGAAGGACAAGATCCGCTCGACTTGCATGTATTAGGCACGCCGCCAGCGTTCGTCCTGAGCCAGGATCAAACTCTCCAAATTGGTGTTTGAAATGCTCATTACTTGTTATCGCTTTTTCGCTTATCCCGAAGGAGTTGCGAGGCAGTTGTTACTCGTTGTTCAGTTTTCAAAGAGCAATTTACTCTTTCGTGTCAGTCGCCTGTGTCTCGTTGGCGACAAGAAATAATATATCACAGGGGCCCAATTAAATGCAACCCCTTTTTAAAAGATTTTTTAAAAAGCCTGATTTATCGATATGAACGCGCATTTAACGCATAACGCGATAGTTCTTTCGGCGAGGCAATTCTTGCATACATACGAAAGATGATCTTATATCGTCTTGTAATAGCCTGCTTAATATCTCCGTCTAATCGCGAATCATTCAGGTCGAGCAGCATTTCATCCAGTTCTTTCCGAAGGACGTAGTCGAGTTCTTTGCATTCTTTATCGTTGAATAGTATTCCGAGCATAACCGTATGTGACCTCCTTTAGTTGTAAAGCGCAACTAGACCGTCCTTTAATCCAAGATGAAACGGCTATCGCCAACCTCTGGCAGACCAGCGCGTTTCATTCCGAGAAACATAGAGAAAGGATGAAGAAATCACATACTTCCCTATATTTGAACAAAAAAGCAACGCCTCACGCAAATGCGTTTCGACACTGCTTTACTGTTATGCTCAAATATTGGAAAAATTATTACATCGTTAACAGCCATGTTGTAAATGTACTTTCAATAATGGCCGCAAGTAGAAGCGATATTGTCAAAACAACCATCATAGGTACCGTTCTGGCAACGAACCCTTCAAGCTCTTCTCCTAAGCGCCCGGACTTCGATCTTACGAACATTAGGGAGCCTAATGCCTTGAAAACCAATACACCAAATCGCATCCCATACGCGCAAGCAATAATAATAGCGGGAATCTCCAGTATCCCGTGCGGGAGCAGTCCTTTTACGATGATCTCTAGGACATATCCACCCCCATGCAGCTCAGCCATGCCTTTCAGCAAATAACCGATCACCATGCCGTTCACTACCAAAAAGAAAAACGGCAGGATGCCTAGCATAGCGCCCAAATACATCACAACGATGGACTTAATCGCATTATTCAAAAAGATAAAGACAATCATGGTTAAAGTAGGATTGCTCGAATCATCGATCATATTAGAAATTTTCCCGAGTCCCTCCAGCTGCCCATCTAAAAATGATTTAAATGCCGGATTAATACCCCCAATGACCATTCCCGCCAGAAAAAGGATAGCTGCAAAAGCAATATACGGATTCATTTTTTTGAAATAGTCCCAATTCACCTGCCATTTGAACAAAAGTTTCCCCTCCAGATTAACATTCTTCGCATGATTGATGAATATATCGATTGTACGAGCATAGATTGTACAACAAGCGTAAATGACATCCGCTCTCCATGGAAGCAGTTGTCCATTTCGCAGCAAAAGATAAGCGAAGTATAAAGGTCGGATTTATACTTTCTTAGCTTTGTACAAGCTTCCATTAGAGAGGAGTGCCCTTCCCCATGAATGTGTTTTATGTATTGAACGGCCGAAAGTTGAAACGCTATTTCTTAATCGCGATTGCTGTCGTCTTTTCCGTCGGCATCATTTACGCGGAGCGCGACAACATTACCGTGTTTGCCCCACAACAGCCGGCAGCCATTTACAGCGTGCCCACTGATAAGAAGGTAGTTGCCTTAACCTTCGATATTAGTTGGGGAGACAAACGAACAGAACCCATTCTTAATGTATTGAAGGAAAAGAACATTAAGCAGGCTACCTTCTTCCTGTCATCGCCTTGGAGCCAATCCCATCCGGAAATCGTAAAAAAAATTCAAGAAGCCGGATATGAGATCGGAAGCCACGGCCACAAGCATGACAACTACAGCAAGCTTAGCGATGAAGAGATTCGCAAGCAGATTACGACTGCGCATACGATTTTATCCGACGTGACTGGCAAGCAGCCGAAATTAATCCGACTTCCTAACGGCGATTTTGACAAACGTGTGCTCCGCATCGCGGAGGAACTGCAATACAAGGTCATTCAATGGGATACCGATTCCCTCGACTGGATGAATATCGGAACGGACAAAATCATTAACCGCGTCGTTACTCGGGCACATCCAGGCGATATCATTCTGTTCCATGCGAGCGATTCAGTCAAACAAACGCATGAAGCCTTGCCTGCAGTCATCGATCAGCTGCGCGAGAAGGGCTACGACTTCGTGACTGTAACCGACCTTATCACACAAACAGAAATCGACGGCAAAGCTGTGCAGGATAAGACGACGTCTACATTCCCGCAGCTGAATGCCGCCGAGCTGGAATACTAATCTATACGACCGACTTTGCGGCAATTGGCGCTGAGTCGGTTGTTTGCTTTTTGACGAGTCGATGCATCATCATAATTTGGTATGCATTGCAGACAAACAGAGGAACCATCATAAAGATAATGGCGGAAACGTTCGTCTCTCCCTGGAGCGCCGGCCAGGCTTCAATGAAAGTGACGACGAACATCAGGAACATCGTAGGCACAAAGGCCGTTTTATTCGTTTGCTTGACTTTGAACCATGAAACAATACCAGAAAGAATAAGCAGAACTAACGGCAGCAACCAGAAAAACCAATTGTTCATACGCTGTTCAAACAGCAGGTAGCCAAGACCGGCAGCCGCAAATATCGTTGTGTACCCTTGCAAAGCGTTCCATAGGTATTTTTTGCCGAATACACTTAGTGCGATGTAGTTTAAGGTTAAATAAGCGAAAAAGCCCATTTGGCTAAATGCCCCGATCATGAGTCCAACTAAAGCCATCATTAACGCGTTGAATCCTACCGCCTTAAAACCTAAAAAACCAAACTCCGGATCGACCCATGCCATAATCGCACCGGTAACCACGCAAGCTAGTCCCCCGACTACCATGCCGCTCCAAAATAAAAAGAACCACTTTTTTAAATTCACGTTCCTAACCCTCCTGAATGTTTATGACGGCTGCTCCTATGCGGTACAACCCTTAATAACAATGTCAATCGCCTCGCTAATGGCTATTATGGATTACAACTGCATACTGCAATGCTTAAATGCTTCCGTATTACCCTTTATTTTACCACGTTCACAACAAAAAGCTAACGATTGTCCATGATAATACGGTGAACAATGCGCATAATAAGACCGTGATTCATCACTTTTAGAACGAATTGGTCAACCTTATGGCATACAGCAGTACTGACATAGAAAGGAGCATGCGAAGAATGCGTAAGAGATGGGCTTTATTGTTGGTTATCTCAAGCTTGGTGATTGTGCTTGCAGGGTGCGGCGCCGAGCCGTCAGGAGGAAACGAACAGGTCAGCTACAAGGACTTGAAATCCATGGTCATCGATATCCTCAAAACAGAGGATGCGCAAAAAGCACTGCAGGAATCGTCTCAGCAAATATCCGGCTATTCCGGCCAGACCTCCAAGCTGCTGTCGGTACAAGATCAAGAAGAGGTTCGTTTAGCTGTCAAGGATGTGTTGATCTCTCCGCAGTATGATAAAGTCATTAAAAAATTGATGGTAGATCCTCGATTTGCCGGGGAATTCGCGAAATCCGTCAATAAGCAAAACAAAGATATCCACAAAGAATTAATAAAGGATCCCTCTTACCAAGCTGATTTGATTAAGGTGCTCAAAAATCCAGAGATGGATAAGATGATCCTTGAGGTGCTTCAAAGCACGCAATACCGCAAAGAGGTCATGTCACTCATGCAGGATGCGATGCAAAACCCATTGTTCCGTTTGGAAGTGCTTGATCTTATGAAAAAAGCGGTTCAAGAGGAGCTCAAGCCGAACCCTGACGAGAAGGTCGATAAGAAAAAGGATGAAGGCTCTGGGGATGAGGAGCAGAAATCAGAGGAAGAAGACCAGCAAGGTGATGATTCCGGTTCAGGAGACGAGCAAAGCGATTCTGGCATGTAACAGGACTGGCGCTGATTCTTATGAATTAGAAGGTCTACGTTTGTAAAAAGCCCGAACGGGGTTGTCCAAGTTAGAAGCTGGTTATAGCTTCGGGACATTCCGTTCGGGCTTTTGCATTTAGATTAGCTTTCGCATTTGCCCAATACGCTGTCGGCGAGCTCCAAGTAAAGCTGTCCGGTTTCCGTATCCGCTTTGTATACCGACGGGGCAAAATCAGGCTCGGATACATGATTGTCAGGAGCACCGAGCGGAATTTGGGCAAGCAGCTCAGCATGCAAGTTTTCTGCCAAGCGCGCGCCACCGCCGCGGCCGAAAACATATTCCTTCTCGCCTGAGGACTTGGACACATAATAAGACATATTCTCCACGACTCCGATGATCTCATGCTCCGTCTTGATTGCCATGGCGCCCGCACGAGCGGCAACGAATGCAGCGGTAGCATGCGGTGTCGTCACGATAATTTCTTTGCTTTGCGGAATGATCTGATGGACGTCGAGTGCAACGTCTCCTGTTCCTGGCGGAAGGTCGAGCAGCAAATAATCCAGCTCGCCCCATTCGATTTCCTGGAAGAAGTTCCGAAGCATTTTGCCAAGCATCGGTCCGCGCCATACAATTGGGCTGTTGTCTTCTACAAAAAAGCCCATGGACATGACCTTGACTCCGAACTTTTCAATCGGAATTACGCGCTCGTTCACGACCTCTGGGCGTTCTTCAATGCCCATCATATCAGGCACGCTGAAGCCGTAAATGTCGGCGTCGATGATACCGACACGCTTGCCCCTGCGGGCTAAGGCGACCGCAAGATTGACGGTCACCGTCGACTTGCCGACGCCGCCCTTGCCGCTGGCGACGGCGATGAACTGCACGCCGCTGCTAGGATCCAGCAGCGCAGTGGCTAGACCGGCACCGTGGCCCTCTATGGGCGCGGAGCCRCCAGCCTTGCCGGCACCGCCGGCGCTAGCCGCGGCCGGTGCTTTGGCAGCCGCAGGCGGCGGCGTGGACGCGCCTGCGCCCGCGGCTGGCGCTGCCTCGGCCCGAAACCGGAAGTGCACGGTTTCGGCGCCCAGGCGCGCCAGTGCCTCGCGGAGCGAGGCTTCGAGCGCGGGATGCGAAGCCGCGCCAGCCCATAGGACCGTCATGGATACCTGACGGTCCCGAACCATTACATCGCGGATGGCGATCCCATCCGCCTTATATTGTGCCGTCACCGATTCGACGGCTTCTATTGCTTGTTCGCGTGTCAACGTCATTTATGTCCCACCTTTATATAATTAAAACCATATAATAATGATTATAACACAGGAAGCCGAGCATCCAACCCTTCCGTCGAAACGCACTGCTCTGTGCTCTGTGCTCTGTGCTCTGTGCTCTGTGCTCTGTGCTCTGTGCTCTGTACTCTGTACTCTTTGCTCACTGCTCTGTGCTCCTTACTCCTTACTCCTTACTCCTTACTCCTTACTCTTTACTCTTTACTCTTTGCTCGCTGCTCTGTGCTCCTTGCTCACTGCTCTGTGCTCTTTACTCTTTACTCTTTACTCTTTACTCTTTACCCTTTACTCTTTGCTCACTGCTCTGTACTCTTTACCCTTTACTCTTTGCTCGCTGCTCTGTGCTCCTTGCTCACTGCTCACTGCTCTGTGCTCTTTACTCTTTACTCTTTACTCTTTGCTCACTGCTCTGTACTCTTTACCCTTTACTCTTTGCTCGCTGCTCTGTGCTCCTTGCTCGCTGCTCTTTGCTAACTACTTTGTGCTCTGCGCTTTACTCAGCAACAATTGCTCACTTCGTTGTTACTTCATCCTGCAGCACGCTTCCGCTGAGCTTCTCCCCGGACATATAACGCAGCACACCTTCATAAATAGATGCTGCTACTTGTCTTTGGTATTCCGTGTCCGCGAGTCGTTGCGATTCGCCTGGATTGGAGAGAAAACCAACCTCTACTAACGCTGTTGGGATATTGTCGATTGCTTTCAACACATATACATCCTTCACGGTAGCCGCTACCCGTGTCGTATTTTCCAAATTGCGTTTGATTTCATCTTGAATGAATGTGGCCAAAACACGATTATCCGGGTGATTGGCGGGATGAAAAAAAGTTTGTGCTCCCGACCACTTTGTCGATGGTATGCTATTCATGTGAATGCTAATTACAGCCGCTGGCTTACTGTCTTTGATCAAAGCAACTCTCTTTTTCAAATCCTCGGTCTTCCGCTTGCTATAAGCTCTAGCATCACCTGTAGCGAGATCATAATCCCCTTCCCGCGTCATAACGACCATTGCGCCAGCTTGCTGCAGGTAATCACGCAAATACAGCGCAATCGCGAGATTCAGGTCCTTCTCAATCACGCCTTGCTTGCTAACCGCTCCGCCATCTACCCCTCCATGCCCAGCATCAATAGCAATGGTCTTCCCTGACAACGGAAGCGTCCAGTAGGACCATGTTTTAGCTGAAGGCATCGATTGTGTAAGCAATATACCGGTCAGAGCAATCACCAGCAGACCTATTGCAATGCGTATAGCCCCTTTGTACGTCATCCATACGACAACATGCCGACCCATTCGGCGCATAAAAAAACCACCCCGTCCCCATTAAATGAATACACGGCATCGGGCAGCTCTTATTAGCCTAATGCTCACTTTCATTTATATGGGACGAGATGGTCGTTTATGAGACAATCCTTTATTGAATTCATTGAATCGTAGGAATTAGCCTATGGCTGCTCCGAGATGCTTTTGATAAAGCTTATTTATGCAATCCGCATTCTGTTTTCTCTTGTCCCGACCAGCGTCCAGCACGAGGGTCCTCGCCAGGCATAACCTTGCGAGTGCATTGCTCGCAGCCAATGCTTGGATAGTTTTGGTCATGCAGCGGGTTGTAGATCACATCATTCTCGCGAATGTAATTCCAAACATCTTCAGTTGTCCAATGTGCGATTGGGTTGAATTTAATCAGACCGAATTTTGTATCGTATTCGATTTTTTTGGAGTTGGCACGCGTTGGTGCCTGATCACGGCGAATACCGGTAATCCATGCACTGTACTTCGAAAGAATGTTAGTCAATGGCTTAACTTTACGAATATTGCAGCAAGCATTCGCATCGGATTTCCAAAGCTCTGCGCCGAATTGCTCTGCTTGCTCCTCTGTTGTTAGTTCCGGTTTCACTTCTACGAACGGGATCCCTGGGTAACGTTCAACCATTCTATCGCGTGTTTCATACGTTTCCTTGAAATGATAATCTGTATCCAGGTAGAAAATGTCTGTCGTTGGGCTCACTTTTTGCAGCATGTCGACTAAAACAACATCCTCTGCTCCAAAGCTGCAAGCGAATGTAATATTAGGGAAAGTTTCAACCGCAAACGCAATAACTTCTTCCGGTGTCGCGTTTTCGAGTTCTACTTCCTTTAGTTTAATAAGTGCTTCTTTCTCAAAAAGGTTCATTTGAATACCCTCCTTTATTAAATCCTAGTAAATTAGTCTGTAATGAAATTATACGTCCTGCGGACATAATGTTCAATATAAGTTTACACCAAAATGAAATAAAGTTTGCGGGATTTAACAACTTGACACATATGCGAACGCAAATTAAGCAATAACGCAAAAAAAGTGCCCTCTCTGACTTGCAGAGAAAGCACTTTTGCCGATACGAATTAACGTTTCGAGAATTGTGGAGCACGACGAGCCGCTTTAAGACCGTATTTTTTACGCTCTTTCATACGCGGATCACGAGTTAGGAAGCCAGCACGTTTAAGAGCCGGACGGAATTCTGGATCTGCTTTAAGCAGAGCACGGGAAATACCGTGACGGATAGCGCCTGCTTGACCGGACATACCGCCGCCGTTAGCAATTACAAGTACATCGTATTTCGACAATGTATCCGTAAGGTTAAGCGGTTGTTTTACGATCAGCTTCAATGTTTCTAGACCAAAATATTCATTAAGGTCGCGTTTGTTAATAATGATTCGTCCTTCACCCGGCACAAGACGTACACGTGCAACAGAGTGTTTACGACGACCGGTTCCATAGTATTGCACTTGAGCCATGAAACTTGTCCTCCTCTTTATTACCCGCGAAGTTCGTAAACTTCAGGGTTTTGTGCTTGATGTGGATGTTCCGCACCTGCGTATACTTTAAGTTTAAGCTTCATTTTGTCGCCAAGACGGTTCTTAGGCAACATGCCGTGTACAGCCAGTTCGATAACGCGCTCTGGCTTGTTCTTGATCATCTCTTGTGCCGGAGTAGCTTTCAAGCCACCGGAGTACATGGAGTGACGGTAGTAAATTTTATCTGACATTTTCTTACCTGTCAGATGGATTTTTTCAGCGTTGATAACAACAACGAAATCGCCTGTATCAACATGTGGCGTAAATGTCGGTTTGTGTTTGCCGCGGATCAGGGCAGCAACTTCACTCGCCAAGCGGCCTAGCGTTTTGCCTTCCGCATCGACGACGAACCATTTACGATCAACTTCAGTTGATTTAGCCATATAAGTGGTGCGCATGGATGATCCTCCTTAATTTCATACATTAATCGTTTTATAACAACGTAATCGTTGGTTTGTTAGTTCATTGTAATTCGCCAAGTTTGTGACAATCTCAGTCGGGGCTGTGGGTTAGCCACTTCGAAAGCACAAGTTATATTCTACTATAAAATATAGTTAAGTGCAAGTAAATTATAGTGATTTATCCCTGTTTTTCGCTGGAATATTCAACATCTAGAAGCATCAATCCATGCGGCATTGCCGTAGGACCTGCGAGCGAGCGATTACGCCCCTCCAGGATGCTTTTAATCTCAGATGAAGCCATTTTCCCTTCGCCAACCCATAATAAAGTTCCCATTATGACTCGAACCATATTGTACAAAAAGCCATTCCCGGTGATGTACATATGTACGATCGGGCCCTCTTGTACAAATTCTGCTTCATAGATCGTGCGTACATGATGAGGCTTGGTTGAATGGATGGATGTAAATGAAGTGAAATCATGTTTCCCTACTAGGAAACGGAGCCCCTCACGCATCGCATCCACATCCAGCGGCGTCGGATGATGAAAGCGGTATTGACGGCCAAATACATCAGGAAACTTCCCAGTATCAATCGTATAGCGATACGTTTTGCGCTTGGCGGATCTTCTGGCATGGAAATGCTCTGGCACATCATATGCTTCGATAATGACAATATCCTTAGGCAGCCGCGTGTTAAGGGCGATTGCCCATCTTTCCGTAGGAATCGTCGATTCCGTATAGAAATTGAACATTTGTCCTTGAGCATGTACTCCCGCATCGGTACGTCCCGAACCAATAATAATTGTCGTTTCTCCCGTTAGCTTCTTAATGGCCTTTTCAATTTCTCCTTGGACCGTTCTGCCGTATGGCTGCGTTTGAAAACCGTTAAAGCCGGCTCCATCATAACTGACCTTTACGCATATATTCCTCAACCTTTTCCCCCCTTTTGTTAAAGGGAATCCTACACATCTGAAGCACAGTACGAAACCGTGCATTAGAATTGCGCCCTCTCGACATCCTTGCGGTGTCGCATAAGCTCATCTTCTGCTTCCTGGCTGCATTCCTCAGTATAAAAACAAACCGGCTTTGCAAATAAAAAAAGGTGGCCTCAAGGGTCCACCCTTTTCACTAAAATATAAGAAGTATAGGGAAGCCCATATACTTGCTTATATTTTGTAGCGTTAGCGTTCCTGTGCCCGCCAGAGGCAGGCATAAGCCGTTTGCGCTCGCGTATAAAGCTTGGACAAGGTTTAACGCTGTGGACAAGCTTATACGTTTATTAGATTACTCCGCGCGGTCAACCAATTCCAGGTAAACCATTGGCGCAGCATCGCCGCGACGGGGTCCTAGTTTTAGAATACGCGTGTAGCCACCTGCACGCTCCGAATAACGAGGAGCTAGATCAGAGAACAGCTTTTGAATAGCGTCTTTTTCTCCGTCAACCGTTTCACGACGAACATAAGCAGCTACTTGACGACGAGCATGAAGATCACCTTTCTTAGCTTTAGTGATCAGTTTCTCAGCGATAGAACGAACTTCTTTCGCTTTTGCTTCAGTCGTTTGGATACGCTCATAAAGGAACAAGTCAGTAACGAGGTCACGGAACAAAGCTTTCCGTGCACTAGCGTCACGTCCTAATTTTTGATATGCCATCTTGTTTTTCCCCTCCCTTGCTCTTTTGTCTTCACTAGTTGGTTACTACTCTTCCATGCGCAGGCCAAGGCCTAGTTCTTCAAGCTTCTCTTGAACTTCCTCAAGTGATTTACGGCCGAGGTTACGAACCTTCATCATGTCCTCTTCGGATTTCGTGATTAGCTCTTGAACGGTATTGATACCAGCGCGTTTCAAGCAGTTGTAAGAACGGACAGAAAGGTCAAGTTCCTCGATCGTCATCTCTAGAACTTTCTCTTTCTTGTCTTCTTCTTTCTCAACCATAATTTCCGCATCTTTGGCTTCATCGGTCAATCCAACGAACAAGTCCAAATGCTCAGTGAGAATTTTAGCGCCGAGGCTTACAGCCTCTTCCGGTCTAATACTGCCGTCAGTCCATACTTCAAGCGTAAGCTTGTCGTAGTTGGTAACTTGACCGACACGCGTATTTTCTACGCTATAATTAACGCGAGTAATTGGCGTGTATATCGAATCAACGGGAATTACCCCAATCGGCTGTTCGTCTTTCTTGTTGCGGTCCGCTTGCACGTAACCACGTCCCCGATTAGCAAAAACCCGCATATGGAGCCGCGCGCCGGAAGCCAAGGTTGCGATGTGAAGATCAGGGCTTAAAATCTCGACATCGCTGTCTGCTCGAATGTCGCCCGCTGTAATATTCCCTTCGCCATCCGCGTCGATTTCCAACACCTTTTCTTCATCGGAGTGGATTTTCAACGAGAGGCCCTTCAGGTTCAGAATGATTTCGGTAACATCCTCAATCACTCCGGGAACCGTAGAAAACTCGTGAAGCACTCCGTCGATTTGAACCGAGGTTACTGCTGCACCCGGCAACGAGGACAACAAAATTCGGCGAAGCGAATTTCCAAGCGTCGTGCCATATCCGCGTTCAAGCGGCTCAACGACGAAACGTCCGTAAGTTCCCTCATCATTCAGTTCTACGGTTTCGATTTTCGGCTTTTCGATCTCAATCACTAATAGTACCCTCCTTCAAACGTCGCTCCGTAAGCTTACCGTTATTTTAAGTCAAATCTTGTAGTATGCCAAACCTTCACAACCATTATTCACAAGTTGTTGTTATTTGATACCACATCGGATCCAACTATACGCGACGACGTTTCGGAGGACGGCATCCGTTGTGAGGAACTGGTGTTACGTCTTTAATGAGGTTAACTTCCAATCCAGCTGCTTGAAGCGAACGAATTGCTGCTTCACGGCCAGCGCCTGGTCCTTTTACCATCACTTCTACGGTTCTCATGCCATGTTCCATTGCTGCTTTCGCAGCCGTTTCAGCAGCCATTTGAGCTGCGAAAGGCGTGCTCTTACGTGAGCCTCTGAAACCCATGTTGCCAGAGCTTGCCCATGAAATCGCATTGCCGTGCGGATCCGTGATCGTAACGATCGTATTGTTGAACGTTGAGCGAATGTGCGCAACGCCAGTCTCAATATTTTTCCGGTCGCGACGTTTCGTACGAACGACTTTTTTTGGTTTAGCCATTGTCCATTATCCTCCCTTCTTATTTCTTCTTGTTAGCTACAGTCCGACGAGGACCTTTACGCGTACGCGCATTTGTTTTCGTACGTTGACCGCGAACAGGCAAGCCGCGACGGTGACGAAGACCACGGTAGCATCCGATTTCAGTCAGACGTTTAATGTTAAGCGAAATTTCACGACGCAGGTCGCCTTCTACTTTAACAGATTTATCGATTGCTTCACGAAGGCGAGCAAGTTCATCTTCTGTCAAATCGCGAACGCGAGTGTCGTAGCTAACTTCAGCTGTATTCAAAAGTTTTTGCGACGTTGTTTTGCCGATACCGAAAATGTATGTCAGGGCGATTTCGACGCGTTTGTCACGCGGCAAGTCTACACCAGCTATACGTGCCATAGGCTATATTCCCCTCCTTCTATCCTTGTTTTTGTTTGTGTTTCGGATTTTCACAAATCACCATAACGTTGCCTTTGCGACGAATGACTTTGCATTTTTCGCAGATCGGCTTTACCGAAGGTCTTACCTTCATTGTGATTACCTCCCGAATCTTTCGTGAGTAAGCAGCTGCTTACTTACGATAGGTGATGCGCCCTTTTGATAAATCATAAGGCGATAACTGTATAACCACCTTGTCTCCTGTCAGGATGCGGATAAAGTGCATTCTGAGCTTACCGGAAACATGTGCGAGAATTTGGTGACCGTTCTCCAGTTCCACCTTAAACGTGGCATTCGGCAACGGCTCTATGACCGTACCTTCGACCTCAATGATGTCTTCCTTAGCCAAGCGTCATTCTCCTTTCGCATTAACATACTTCTGAATAGCGTAACGTAACTTTGCGTTGGTCACCCTGCCGGTTTCATGCATACTGCTTGAAACCTCAGAACTAATTGCAGGCTGTAACTCGAGATGTAGAACGTTCTTTCTCTTCGGCTGATCGAATCGGCGCTTATGACCATCAGCAATCGTGACGAATCGATCATCAACGATTGTTAAAATAACAGCATAGCTTTCCTCATCTTTACCGCGAAGAACTTTGACGAACTGACCAATCTGGGGACGAGCATCCATTGTCATGCTTATGACTGCTGCGGCAGAATGGTCAATATTTCAAAGCCGTCCTCTGTAACAGCTACTGTATGCTCGAAATGTGCACACCATGAGCCGTCTTCCGTTACAACCGTCCAATTGTCTTCGAGCGTACGGACATATCGTTCACCGATATTAACCATTGGTTCGATTGCAAGCACCATTCCGGTCTTCAAACGAGGGCCGCGATCAGGTATGCCGTAGTTCGGTATTTGTGGTTCCTCATGGAGGTCCGCGCCGATTCCGTGCCCTACGTATTCCCTAACTACGGAGAATCCTGCATCTTCAATTACCTTTTGAATAGCGTGCGAAATTGTATATAGTCTAATATCTGGTTTGATAAGCGCAAGCCCCGCATATAGCGATGCTTCCGTTACATCAAGCAGTTTCTGAACATCAGGCGTTACTGCCCCAACCGCATAGGTCCAAGCCGAATCGCCATGATACCCTTCATACTGCGCACCGATATCGATACTAATAATATCGCCTTCGTTCAACTTGCGTGAACCAGGGAAGCCGTGCACCAGCTCGTCATTCACAGAAGCACAAATGCTGGAAGGAAAACCATTGTAACCTTTGAAGGACGGAATCGCATTTTTACTCTTAATGAACGTATCAGCGATTTGGTCAAGCTCACGAGTTGTGATGCCTGGTTTCACAGCCTCCGCCATCAATCGATGCGTTTCCGCAACAATGCGTCCAGCTTCCCTCATATATCGCAGCTCCGATTCGGATTTGCAAATAATCATTACAATGAACCTCTCAAGTTGGAAATAATGTCGGATGTTACGACATCAATGTCCTTCTCGCCGTCGACTTCGCGAAGGAGACCTTTAGCACTGTAGTAATCAAGAAGAGGAGCCGTCTTAGATGAATACTCATCCAGGCGCGTACCAACCTTTTCTTCCGTATCATCAGAACGCTGATACAGTTCGCCACCGTCTTTGTCGCAAATACCTTCGACCTTAGGCGGGTTAAAGATTACGTGATAAGTCGTACCTGTCGTTTTCGATATGCGTCTGCCCGTCAAGCGAGCAAGCAGCAAACTGCGGTCAACCTTTAAATTTACAACATGGTCAATACTGCGTCCGAGCTCCGCAAGCATAACATCGAGTGCTTCTGCTTGCTGCAATGTGCGAGGAAACCCGTCGAGCAAGAATCCATTTTTGCAATCGGATTGTTCAAGTCTTTCCTTCACAATACCGTTCGTGATCTCATCGGGAACGAGCAAGCCTTGATCGACATACTCTTTCGCTTTGATTCCAAGTGCGGTTCCTTCTTTCATAGCGAGGCGGAAAGCATCGCCAGTAGAAATATGGGGAATACCGAACTCTTCAACGATCCGTTCAGCTTGTGTACCTTTACCGGCACCCGGAGGGCCCATGAATAAAATGTTCATTGCTGAGTTCCTCGCTTTAAGCACAATAGGCTCGGGCGGGCTACCGCAGTGCGCAAGTTGACGAACGCGGAAGCCCGGTCAGAACCTATTGTTATTTATTGATAAACCCTTTGTAATGGCGTTTGATCAACTGGCTCTCGATTTGCTTCATCGTATCTAGTGCAACACCGATAACGATTAGGAGCGAGGTGCCGCCTAGCTGTACTGATTTAGGTAATCCAGCAAGTGTCCCGAAGAATACCGGAATGACTGAGATAACCGCCAGGAAGATCGCTCCTGTCAATGTGATCCGCGACATAACGCGAGTCAGGTATGACGAAGTTGGCTTGCCTGGACGAATGCCAGGAATGTAGCCGCCGTTCTTCTTCATCTGATCAGCCATTTGAACCGGATTAATTTGCACGAATGTGTAGAAGAAGGTAAACCCGATAATTAACAATACGTACAATACCATACCTAGCGGTTGGTCATAGCTCATATTTTTAATAATCCAGTCTGCCCAATTTTGGGTAGCCCAGAACTGAGCAATCGTAATCGGGAACATAACGAGCGAAACCGCGAAGATAACCGGGATAACGCCAGCGCCGTTCACTTTCATAGGAATGTGAGTGGACTGTCCGCCGTACATTTTCCGTCCAACAACGCGCTTAGCGTATTGAACAGGAATTTTACGAATACCTTGTTGTACGAATATAACACCGACAATGATTGCGATAATCGCAACCAGAACCAGTACCATTTTGATAATGTTCAAGAACAACTGATCTTGGGCACCTACGAACTGATCTTCAACAATCGTACGAATGTGTCCAGGGATACCAGCTGCAATTGCTGCAAAGATTAGAATGGAAATACCATTTCCGATTCCTTTTTCCGTGATTTGCTCACCTAGCCACATCAAGAAAGCAGTACCTGCAGTCAAGATAATAGCAATGAGAACATAATCGACGAATGTCGCGCCAACAATCATTTCGTAACCGTATTGACGGTTAAAGCCGATTGCCGTAGCGAAACCTTGGATCAAACCAAGTACAATCGTACCATAACGAGTGATTTGTGCGAGCTTGCGTTTACCGTTCTCGCCTTCCTTAGCCCATTCCGCAAACTTAGGTATAACGTCCATAGATAACAGCTGTACGATAATCGACGCTGTAATATATGGCGTAATTCCGATTGCGAAGATGGAGAATTGGAACAAAGCACCGCCGGAAAACGTGTTAAGCAAGCCGAACAGATCCGCACCGGCTGCATCAACCTGCTTAAACACATCTTTGTTTACATCGGGAACCGGGATAAATGAACCGATGCGGTAAATCAAAAGGATGAAAAGGGTGAAGAGGATCCTTGTACGAAGATCCGCCACTTTCCAAATGTTGGACACGGTCTTGAACAATTAGATCACCTCGGTTTTACCGCCGGCAGCCTGGATTTTCTCTACCGCAGATTGAGAGAACTTGTTTGCTTTTACAGTAAGTGTAACGCTAACTTCACCATTACCCAAAATTTTAATTCCTGCGAGCGGGTTCTTAACGATCCCAGTCTCGATGAGAACTTCTGGAGTGACTTCAGTTCCTGCTGCAAACGCATTTAGTTCTTCAATGTTGACAATCGCGTACTCTTTGCGGAACGGGTTGTTAAATCCACGTTTCGGCACTCGACGATACAAAGGGTTTTGTCCGCCCTCGAAACCAGGACGAACGCCGCCGCCGGAACGAGCGTTTTGACCTTTGTGACCTTTACCGGCTGTTTTACCGTTACCGGAACCGATACCGCGACCTTTGCGCTTTGGCGCTTGGGTTGAGCCCGGTGCTGGTGCTAGCTCATGCAATTTCATCGTTCGTGCACCTCCTTATTTATTTCTTGGAACTACATGCTATTCTTGTACTTCTTCTACTTTTACCAAGTGACTAACAGTGTTAACCATGCCGCGGACAGCTGGGCTGTCGTTCAAAACAACTGCCTGACGAATCTTTTTAAGACCGAAAGATTCAACCGTTGCACGTTGTTTCTCGTTGCGACCGATTAAACTGCGAACGAGGGTGATTTGCAATTTTGCCATCTTATTTCCCTCCTTAGCGTAACAGCTCTTCGACTGTTTTTCCACGTAGCTTTGCAACTTCTTCCACGCGTTTAAGACGGGAAAGACCTTCAAGCGTTGCGTTAACCATATTCATGGAGTTCGAAGAACCTAGCGATTTCGTCAAGATGTCGCCGACACCAGCAAGTTCGAGAACTGCACGAACCGGGCCGCCAGCGATAACCCCAGTACCTTCAGAAGCGGGCTTCAGAAGAACTTCACCTGCTCCGAAATGTCCCAGAACAAGGTGGGGAATAGTCGTGCCAACGATTGGAACATGGATCAGGTTTTTCTTAGCATCTTCGATACCTTTGCGGATTGCATCAGGTACTTCGCCTGCTTTACCGATCCCTGCGCCAACGTAGCCTTTACCGTCGCCGACTACTACAAGTGCACTAAAGCTGAAACGGCGTCCGCCTTTTACAACTTTAGATACGCGATTGATATTAACAACTTTTTCAGTCAGTTCTAACGTATTTGGATCTACACGCAAGTCGTTTAACCTCCTTATAAATAAAGTCGATTAGAATTCTAGGCCAGCTTCGCGAGCTGCTGTAGCAAGTGCCTGAATTCTGCCGTGATACAAGTAACCGCCGCGATCAAATACTACTTGGGTAACACCCTTAGCTTGAGCGCGTTTCGCAATCAATTCTCCGACTTTGCTCGCTGCATCGATGTTGCCACCGTTGCTTACCGCTTCAGTCAATTCTTTATCCTGTGTGGATGCAGAAGCGATTGTTACGCCTGAAACATCGTCGATTAATTGAGCATACATATGCTTGGAGGAACGGAATACAGATAGACGCGGACGTGCAGCTGTACCGTTAATTTTTTTACGAACACGAAGGTGTCTTTTCAGACGAGCCTTGTTTTTGTCGCCTTTCGTAATCATACAAAGTTCACTCCTTTCTTTCAGCCTTAAGACGCTATCTTAAGCAAACGGACTGTTTGCTTATTTTTTCTTACCAGCTTTACCTTCTTTGCGGATGATGCGTTCGCCTTCGTACTTGATACCTTTACCTTTATACGGCTCTGGTTCACGTACGGAACGAATTTTTGCAGCAGTTGCACCAACGAGCTCTTTATCGATACCGCGAACAGTTATTTTCGTGTTTGCTGGTACTTCGAATTCGATTCCGTTATCAGGTGCGATCTCGACTGGGTGAGAATATCCTACGTTAAGTACGATTTTGTCTCCAGCTTTGTTTGCACGGTAACCTACGCCGACTAGCTCCAAGTTTTTGAAGAAGCCTTCAGTAACGCCGCTCACCATGTTATTGATGACGCTGCGAGTTGTTCCGTGCAACGAGCGATGCAATTTATTATCGGAAGGACGTTCTACTAGGATTTCTGTTTCCGTTACATTCACTTTCATATCTTTGTGAAGTTCACGGGAAAGCGATCCTTTCGGTCCTTTTACAGTAATTACTGTGTTGTCCAAGTTGATTGTTACGCCGTTAGGCACTTGGATTGGTTTGCGACCAATACGGGACATTGTTACACCTCCTATCTTTGTGACTTGTTACTTACCAAACGTAGCAAACTACTTCGCCGCCGGATTTAACCTGACGAGCTTCTTTATCAGTCATAATCCCTTTGGAAGTGGAAATGATAGCAATTCCAAGTCCACCGAGTACACGGGGGATTTCAGTTGATTGTGTATAAACGCGAAGGCCTGGTTTCGAAATACGTTTCAAGCCAGTAATAACGCGCTCTTGGTTAGGGCCGTATTTCAAGAAAATACGGATAATCCCTTGTTTGTTGTCTTCGATATATTCAGCGTCGCGGATAAAACCCTCGCGCTTCAAAATCTCAGCGATTTGCTTCTTCATTTTCGAAGCGGGCATTTCCACGGTCTCGTGACGAACAACATTCGCATTACGAATGCGTGTCAACATATCTGCAACCGGATCAGACATAACCATTGTGTTAACCTCCTTCCCAAACTAGGCTGATTACCAGCTTGCTTTTTTAACGCCAGGAATCTGGCCCTTATGTGCTAACTCACGGAAACAAATCCGGCAAATTTTAAACTTTTGCAAAACAGAATGCGGACGGCCGCAACGCTCACAGCGCGTATATGCACGCACTTTAAATTTCGGTGTGCGTTGTTGCTTCACTTTCATCGAAGTTTTTGCCACTGGGTATTACACCTCCTAAAAGTGGATTACTTCGTAAACGGCATGCCCATTTGGGTCAGCAGTTCACGAGATTCTTCGTCCGTTTTTGCCGTCGTGACGATGACGATGTCCATACCGCGCACTTTATCGACTTTGTCGTACTCGATCTCTGGGAATATCAATTGCTCTTTCAAGCCAAGTGTATAGTTACCACGGCCGTCAAAAGCTTTGTTCGATACACCGCGGAAGTCACGTACACGCGGAAGAGAAATGTTGAACAGTTTATCTAGGAAATGATACATACGCTCGCCGCGCAATGTAACTTTAACCCCGATTGGCATGTTCTCACGAAGTTTAAAGCCTGCAATAGACTTCTTCGCACGAGTAACGACTGGTTTTTGACCGGAAATGATACGTAGTTCTTCAACTGCTACATCAAGGATTTTCGAATTGGAAACCGCTTCGCCTACCCCCATGTTGATAACTACCTTCTCAATCTTCGGCACTTGCATAACAGACGTATAGTTGAACTTCTGCATAAGAGCAGGAGTTATTTCGTTTAAGAAACGACCTTTCAATCTTGCTGCCATTGATCATGGACCTCCTTTCCTACCGTAACGATTAGTCGATTACTTCTCCGGAACGTTTCGCGATCCGAACTTTCTTGCCGTTGTCGAGCACTTTGTATCCGATACGTGTTACTTTACCGCTTTTCGGATCGATATGCATAACGTTTGAAACGTGAATTGGTGCTTCTTGTTCGATAATACCGCCCTGTGGATTAGCTTGCGATGGACGAGTATGTTTCTTAACAGTATTTACACCTTCTACGAGTACGCGGTTTTCACGCGGATACGCAGCGATAACGCGGCCCTTCTTACCTTTGTCTTTACCGGTAATGACGATAACCGTGTCGTCTTTTTTCACGTGCAATTTATTGTTATGGGATTCGAGTACTTTTTTCAGCCTTGGCATGAGTTACACCTCCTGCACGCTTGTGCTTTCAAGCTTATATTTGGTTCTTAGATAACTTCTGGTGCTAGTGATACGATTTTCATGAAATCTTTATCACGAAGCTCACGGGCAACTGGTCCAAAGATACGAGTACCGCGCGGGCTTTTGTCTTCCTTAACAATTACAGCTGCATTTTCGTCAAATGCGATGTACGAACCGTCTTTACGACGAACCGAACGCTTTGTACGAACGATAACCGCTTTAACAACGTCACCTTTTTTGACAACGCCGCCTGGTGTTGCTTGTTTAACTGAGCAAACGATCAAATCGCCGATGTGTCCAACGCGACGTCCCGTTCCACCAAGTACACGGATACACATTAATTGCTTTGCGCCGGAGTTGTCAGCAACCGCTAAGCGCGAGAATGGTTGAATCATTTCAACGTCCTCCTTTCGGAAAAATGCTCAGGCACTGCATACGCTCATTAGATTATAACAGCAACTTCAACGACTTCTACAAGTCTGAAGCGTTTGTCTTTCGATAGCGGACGAGTCTCCATGATTTTCACGATGTCGCCAATTTTTGCTTGGCCATTCTCATCGTGCGCTTTAAATTTTTTCGTAACTTTAATGCGTTTATGGTACAAATCGTGTTTTTTGTAAGTCTCAATAGCAACAACGATTGTTTTGTCCATCTTGTCGCTTACCACTTTGCCAATTAGAACTTTACGGGCATTGCGATCGCTCATGTGTTCTTCCTCCTTCCTCCAGCCGTGTTTATGCATTCATGTAAGGGTATTGACTAGCTGCTAATTCCGAGTTCTCTTTCACGCAAAATCGTTTTAGCACGAGCGATTCCTTTACGCACATCACGGATCCGAGTCGGGTTATCCAATTGACCAGTAGCCAGTTGGAAACGAAGATTGAAAAGCTCTTCTTTAAAACCAGCGACCTGTTGTTCAAGCTCAGCGGAGGTTAGGTTTCTAAATTCACTAGCTTTCATTTGCTTCACCACCCACTTCTTCACGTTTCACGAATTTAGTCTTGATCGGCAATTTATGAGCCGCAAGACGCATCGCTTCACGAGCGGTTTCTTCGGATACACCAGCAAGTTCAAACAGGATTTTACCTGGTTTAACTACGGCTACCCATTTCTCAACGTTACCTTTACCACTACCCATACGCACTTCGAGAGGCTTTTGAGTAATTGGTTTAGCAGGGAAAATCTTAATCCATACTTTACCACCACGTTTGATGTAGCGAGTCATTGCAATACGAGCCGCTTCGATCTGACGGTTGGTGATCCATGATGGTTCTAGAGCTTGAAGGCCAAATTCGCCGAATGCTACTGTAGTGCCGCCTTTAGCGCGACCCTTCATATGACCGCGTTGTTGTTTGCGGTGTTTGACACGTTTAGGTACCAACATGATTAGTTGCCTCCTTCCTGGGGAGCTTTCTTCTTAGTCGGAAGGACTTCGCCGCGATAGATCCATACTTTAACGCCAATACGGCCGTATGTTGTAGCCGCTTCAGCCGTGCCGTAATCAATATCAGCACGAATTGTATGAAGTGGTACTGTTCCTTCGCTGTAGCCTTCCGAACGTGCGATTTCCGCGCCACCGAGACGACCGCTAACTGCGGTTTTGATCCCTTTAGCACCTGAACGCATGGAGCGTTGAATTGCTTGCTTCAATGCGCGACGGAAAGATACACGACGCTCAAGTTGTTGTGCGATGCTTTCAGCTACAAGAATAGCGTCAAGATCTGCATATTTGATTTCAGAGATGTTGATGTGTACTTTTTTGCCTTTAGTGATTTTACCAAGCTCAGTACGAAGGTTTTCTACTTCGGAACCGCCTTTACCAATAACCATACCTGGTTTAGCGGTTTGGATCGTTACGTTCACGCGGTTAGCTGCACGTTCGATCTCGATGTGAGAAACTGCTGCGTCTTTCAGCTTGTTTTTCAAGTATTCACGGATTTTAACGTCTTCCATTAGAAGATCGCCGAAATCTTTTCCCGCGAACCATTTGGACTCCCAATCACGGATAACTCCGACCCGGAAGCCTACTGGATTTACCTTTTGACCCACACGTAATCCCTCCTTATTTTTCAGATACCACCAAGGTAATGTGGCTGGTTCTTTTATTGATCCGGCTTGCGCGACCCATCGCACGAGGACGGAAACGCTTCATCGTTGGCCCTTGGTTAACGAAAGCTTGTGATATAAACAATTTGTTTACATCAAGCTGATAGTTATGCTCAGCGTTAGCAATGGCAGAGTTCAGCAGCTTCTCCAAAATTGGGGATGCAGACTTAGGCGTGTGACGCAAAATCGCGATTGCTTCGCCAACTTGTTTACCGCGAATCAAATCCGCAACAAGCTGTGCTTTACGGGGAGCAATACGGATAAATTTAGCGTGCGCTTTAGCTTCTGGCATGTAGGAACCTCCTCTCGTTCAGTTAGAGATGTTTAAGGGCAAATTAACGTCTGCCCGTTTTTTTGTCTTCACCAGCATGGCCTTTATACGTACGAGTTGGTGCAAATTCACCAAGCTTGTGTCCAACCATATCTTCCGTTACATATACCGGCACGTGCTTGCGACCGTCATATACTGCAAACGTGTGACCAATGAATTGCGGGAAAATGGTCGAGCGGCGGGACCAGGTTTTGATTACGACCTTCTTCTCGGATTCGTTCAATACCTCGACTTTTTTAAGCAGGTAACCGTCAATAAACGGCCCTTTCTTTAAACTGCGACCCATTTGTGTTCCTCCCTTCATATAAGCGGTAGCGATACTTTCGTATCACGCGGTTTTTTTCAAGCTGCTATTATTTCGTGCGACGACGAATAATGTATTGGCTCGATGCTTTTTTCTTCTTGCGCGTTTTGTAACCAAGAGTAGGTTTACCCCAAGGTGACAACGGAGATTTACGTCCGATTGGAGCACGGCCTTCACCACCACCGTGTGGGTGATCGTTAGGGTTCATGACAACACCACGCACAGTAGGACGATTTCCGAGCCAACGGTTACGGCCGGCTTTACCGATTTTCACGAGTTCGTGATCTTCGTTACCAACAGAACCAATTGTTGCGCGGCAAGTGTTCAGAATGCGACGAACTTCACCTGAAGTCAAACGAACGGATACATAGTTTTCTTCTTTACCAAGAAGTTGAGCACTAGTACCAGCTGCACGAACAAGTTGTCCGCCTTTGCCCGGTTTCAATTCGATGTTGTGGATAACTGTACCGACTGGGATATTCACAAGCGGCAAAGTATTTCCTGGTTTAATATCAGAGCCAACACCAGAAGTGATTTTGTCTCCAACTTTCAAACCTTTTGGTGCAATGATGTATGCTTTCTCACCATCAGCGTAATGGATCAAAGCAATGTTGGATGAACGGTTCGGATCGTATTCGATCGACGCTACGTTACCAACAATACCATCTTTGGTACGTTTGAAGTCGATAATCCGGTATTTACGTTTGTGTCCGCCGCCGTGGTGACGTACCGTAATTTTACCTTGGTTGTTACGTCCAGCTTTTTTGAAAAGCGGAGCAAGCAACGATTTCTCCGGTGTACTTGTCGTGATCTCTTCGAAAGTCGAGACGGACATGTTACGACGTGCTGGAGATGTCGGTTTGTACTTTTTAATTGGCACTTCGATTCCCTCCTTTTCTAAACAGACGTTTCAAAGAATTCAAGTTCTTTGCTGTCAGCGCTCAGTTGAACGATCGCTTTTTTCCAATCCGGTCTGTATCCGCTATGTTTACCATAACGTTTTGGTTTACCCGCAACACGCATCGTGTTAACGCCGGTTACTTTTACTTTAAAGATTTGCTCGATAGCAAGTTTGATTTCAGTTTTGTTTGAACGAAGATCTACTTCAAACACATACTTTTTATCAACCATGTAATCGGACGTACGTTCCGTGATAACCGGGCGCTTGATAATATCGCGTGGATTTTTCATTACGCAAGCACCTCCTGTACTTTCTCTACTGCTTCTTTAGTGATGATTAGGTTGTCATGCACCAATACATCCAGAACATTAATGCCGTCAGCTGCAACGAATTTAACACCTGGGATATTACGAGCAGACAATGCAACGTTATCTTCATAATTAGCCGTTACTACAAGAGCTTTGCGGCCAACTTTCAGGTTGCTTAGTATTGCTGCGAATTCTTTCGTCTTAGGAGCTGCAAATGTCAGTTGATCCAAAACGATAATCTCGTTTGCAATCACTTTTGATGACAATGCCGATTTAATCGCAAGACGACGAACTTTCTTAGGAAGCTTGAATCCGTATGAGCGTGGAGTAGGTCCGAAAACCGTACCGCCGCCAACCCATTGCGGGGAGCGAATGCTACCTTGACGAGCACGGCCAGTACCTTTTTGTTTCCAAGGTTTACGACCGCCGCCGCGTACTTCGGAGCGTCCTTTAGTTTTGTGATTGCCGAAGCGTTCAGATGCTTGTTGGTTAACAACAGCACTGTGCAAAACATGAACGTTTGGTTGAATTCCGAAAACCGTTTCAGCCAGTTCAAGCTCACCCACTTGCGCGCCACTCACGTTATATACTGTTACTTTAGGCATATCCTGTTCCTCCTTTCTTTAAAAGCGATTAGTTCTTAACGGTTAGTTTCACTTTTACGAATCCGTTTTTCGGGCCCGGAATCGAACCTTTTATTAGAAGAACGTTACGTTCTACATCTACACGGATAACTTCAAGCTTTTGGATCGTGATTGTTTCGTGACCCATATGTCCTGGAAGGCGTTTGCCTTTCGGTACACGGTTCGCTTGGATCGAACCCATCGAACCTGGTCCACGGTGGTAACGGGAACCGTGAGACATAGGACCCGTGCTTTGTCCCCAACGTTTGATAACGCCGGCAAAGCCTTTACCTTTTGAAATACCTGTTACGTCAACGAACTCGCCCTCTGTGAAAAGGTCAGCTTTAACTTCTTGGCCAACTTCGTAATCGCCCAAGTTAATGCCGCGAATTTCACGAACGTAGCGCTTAGGTGTTGCATTTGCCTTTTTGGCGTGACCAGCTTCCGGCTTGTTCGATCTGCTTTCCTTTTTATCGGAGAAACCGAATTGAACAGCTTCGTAGCCATCGTTTTCTTGGTCTTTCTTCTGTAGTACCACGCAAGGTCCAGCTTCGATAACCGTTACTGGAACGACGTTACCTTCAGCAGTGAACACTTGAGTCATACCAAGTTTTTTTCCTAAGATACCTTTCATGTTGACACCTCATTTCCTTCCTATAATCGCATATGCTGGTATTACAGTTTGATTTCGATATCTACACCGGATGGTAAATCCAGGCGCATCAACGCATCAACCGTTTGCGGCGTTGGGTCAACAATGTCGATCAAACGCTTATGAGTGCGTTGTTCGAATTGCTCCCTCGAATCCTTGTACTTGTGTACCGCACGGAGAATGGTGATGATTTGCTTTTCCGTTGGCAACGGAATCGGCCCGGATACGCCTGCACCGGAACGTTTTGCAGTTTCAACGATTTTCTCTGCGGATTGATCAAGAATCCTGTGATCGTATGCTTTCAAGCGAATACGAATCTTTTGCTTTGCCATATAAGTCCCTCCTTCTATCGCCCAATTTATTATCGGACATACTCCGTAAGAAAACCCTTCACATGCCCCATGGCAAAGGGGCCGGGTGTGTCGGCAACCTCTCACATCATCGCAACGTCAGACCAACAGACACTATTATACCGAATTGAATGGGCAATTGCAACATAAAGTTTAAGTTCTTTTAAAGCACTACTCTACTTATCCAATGGCTCAGCGGTGCGGCCTGTCAGATCCAACTCTCTCTAACAGTAGAAGACTTTAAACGGAAGTCTGGAACCAAAAATAATTCAAATCCCATACATCACCCATTATGTCCCTTATTACAAGTACGCAATACTTATCTGGTTATAATAACGGACATGATGGGTGCTTTCTGATTATAAACACATCCGATATGAAAAGACACCGCCAAATAACGCCAGAACCGAATCGCAATTCAATTTAATCGATATGTACATCAATATCTGCCACTATAAACCATTGTTTTGCTTCTCTTGTCTTCTGGATACAAAAAGAACCACACGCTCCGCAAAAAAGCGAATCGGATGGTTCTTTCAAATTAGCCCAAAACAATACGGTCATCAGCCAGCTTCTTCCCGCTAATGATCTCAAATTCCCCGAGCAGCTCCGCAACAGTCAGATCTTTCTTCCGTTCTTCTGGTATATCGAGAATGATTCGGCCCTTGTCCATCATAATTAACCGGTTACCGAGCCTAATGGCTTGCTCCATGTTGTGGGTTACCATCAACGTCGTTAGGTTCATTTCCCTCACTAGCGTTTCCGTTAATGTTGTAATAAGCTCCGCTCTCGCGGGGTCCAGCGCAGCGGTATGCTCATCTAGGAGCAGAATCTGCGGCCTTGTAAAGGTAGCCATTAGCAAACTTAGTGCTTGTCTCTCACCACCGGACAATAAGCCGACCTTTGCGCTTAAGCGGTTCTCAAGCCCAATTCCCAGCCGCTGAAGCTCTTGTTTGAATATGGCACGTTTCGCTCGCGTCACTCCGAAAGAGAATCCACGAGATTTGCCACGCGCGTATGCAATTGCCAAGTTTTCTTCTATAGACATTCGAGGCGCGGTTCCTGCCATTGGGTCCTGAAATACGCGGCCAATCCATTTGCTCCGCTGATACTCCGTTAGATTGCTTATATTTTGCCCATCAATCCTAACTTCACCCGCATCCGGCTTCATGACTCCGGATATGATATTCATGAGCGTAGATTTGCCGGCACCGTTACTTCCAATTACCGTAATAAAATCGCCCGGCTTCATAATAAGATTAGCACCAACCAGCGCTGTTTTCTCATCTACCGTTCCCGGGTTAAACAACTTAGACACCTTTGCAATTTCTAACATCAGCGCCCACCTCCCGGTTGTGCTTTATCTAAAGCAGCCAGCATTTCCACCGTGCGTCTGCGAGCCGTGTTTTTTTGCTTCCATACTCTTCTCGCTGAAGGGACTACAAGTGCAAATATGATGATAACAGCTGTTATAAGCTTCATATCAGATGCATCCAGCCACTCCACGCGAAGCGCTAATGCATAAATGATACGATAAATGATAGAACCAAGAATAACGGCCAATGTTGCTCTAAATATCGTACGTGAACCAAAAATTGCCTCGCCAATGATAACAGAAGCAAGACCAATGACGATCATGCCGATGCCCATACTGTTATCCGCATATTTTTGATAATGAGCGATCAATGCGCCTGAAGTGGCGACAAGGGCATTCGACAATGCTATGCCGAAAATGGTTGTAATATCTGTGTTGGCACCAAAGCTGCGAATCATTCTTGAGTTATCCCCAGTTGCGCGCAAGCTCAAACCAATATCTGTCCGGAAAAATAAATCGAGAATGACCTTCACTACAATAACAAAAATGATCATCATACCTAGTGTAGATACATGATCGAATAAGTTTTCCTGTCCACGCAACGAGACATTTGGTTTACCCATAATGCGCAGGTTAATGGAATACAAGGCAATCATCATAATTATACCTGAAAGCAGGCCGTTGATTTTACCTTTCGTATGCAAAAGTCCCGTACATGTACCTGCTAAAGCTCCGCCAATAAAAGCACATAGCACTGCCAGCCACGGTGGTGTACCGCTAACGGTCATTACCGACCCGATCGCAGCGCCTGTTGTAAAGCTTCCGTCTACCGTCAAATCCGGAAAGTCGAGTATGCGGAATGTGATATAAACGCCAAGTGCCATAAGCGCATACAATAATCCGCTTTCTACAGCTCCTTGCATCGATGCGAACATATGACATACCTCCTCTTCAAAACAAGAGGGTGAACCAGTTGCCTGATCCCCCCCGTATCGTTTTGTTCATATTATTTTAAACGCTTAATGCCATTGTTACTCAATGATGTTGTTTGCAGGATCTTTGACAAAAGCTTTCATTTCGTCCGTAACGGTAATCCCCTGTTCAGCTGCAGCTTTCATGTTGAAGATGAAATCAAGCTTTTGAGGGACAGTCACATTCATTTCACCTGGGTTTTTACCGTTTTTCAAAATTTCAACAGCCATTTGACCAACTTCATAACCGTGGTCATAATACTTGAAGCCGACTGCCGCAAACGCACCTTTTTCAACTGTATCGCGATCAGCTGAGAAGAAAGGAATTTTATTAGCGTTAGCTACTTCAATAATGGCATCTGCGCCAGTAACGACCATGTTGTCCAGCGTGATGTAGATGGCATCAACACGGCCAACCAATGAGTCAGCAGCCTGTTTAACATCAGAAGAGTTAGCAACAGAGGCTTTAATCAATTTAATATCGTGTTTAGCTAAAGCTTCTTCCGCAATCTTGCCCATTACTACCGCGTTTTGCTCGCCTTCATTTATAATGAGACCTACATTTTTTGTATTAGGGAATTGCGATGCAATGAAATCCATTGTTTGTGTGATAGCAGCAGGATTCGTATCCGAAGCTCCTGTAATATTGCCGCCTGGCGCTTCCAATTGCGTTACGATGCCTGCATCAATCGGATCTGTTACAGCAGCGAACAGCACAGGGATGTCCTTAACGTCATCAGCAAGCGCTTGTGCTGTAGGAGTTGCGATTCCTAGTGCTAGATCACTTTTGCCGTTCCCAATTTTTTGAGAAATCGTTTTAATATTAGTTGCATCGCCTTGCGCGTTGTTAAAGTCGATGGTTAGATTTTTTCCTTCTTCAAGGCCTGCATCTTTAAGTGCAGCTATAAAGCCCTCACGCGTAGCGTCCAATGAAGGATGTTCTACAATTTGTGAAATCGCTACAGTATAAGACTTTTCAGCTTCGCCGCCTGTGTTAGGCGCATTCGTGCTTGCATTTGTTTCTGATTCCGTTTTAGCCCCACAAGCTGCCGTCACGATCATTACAGAAGCCAATGCAATGCTGATCCAAAATTTTTTACTCATTCGTCTAAACCCCTCTCATCGTATAAATCCCTTGGTCATATGGCCCATTCGATATCGTGCATACACATCAAAGCAGTACTGCTTTCTCTCAGTAAAGTCAGCAGATTCAATTGTATATCGATTGTGAGTGGGACATAGACTACCTCTTTTAACTATTCCCTAATATTAAATGGCTGTAAGGTCTACCGTCAATCATTAGTTAGCTGTAAAGATTAAGTAATTTAATTCGTCTATTTATTTGTGAATGTCCTAAAAATCAAAAGCCCCCACCGAAGTGAGGGCTTTTTCTATTCATAGCGGCTAAGCCGCCATCAATTATTTTTGGATAGAAGCTACAGCGCCAGCGCCTACAGTACGGCCGCCTTCACGAATAGAGAAACGAGTTCCATCTTCTACAGCGATTGGAGCGATAAGCTCAACCGTTACAGTGATGTTGTCGCCAGGCATAACCATTTCAGTACCTTCTGGCAGGCTGATGATACCCGTTACGTCAGTTGTACGGAAGTAGAACTGTGGACGGTAGCCAGTGAAGAAAGGCTTGTGACGGCCACCCTCTTCTTTTGTAAGAACGTAGATTTGAGCTGTGAAGTTAGTGTGTGGTTTAACCGAACCCGGTTTAGCCAAAACTTGTCCACGCTCGATGTTGCTGCGGTCTACACCACGAAGCAATGCACCTACGTTGTCCCCTGCTTGAGCGGAGTCAAGCAATTTACGGAACATTTCAACGCCTGTTACTACGGATTTGCGGGACTCTTCAGCAAGACCGATAATTTCTACCTCGTCGCCGACTTTGATAACGCCACGCTCTACGCGACCTGTAGCAACTGTACCACGGCCAGTGATTGTGAATACGTCCTCGACAGGCATAAGGAAAGGCTTAGCTGTGTCGCGCTCAGGAGTTGGGATGTAAGTATCAACTTGCTCGAAAAGCTCGATGATTTTTTCAGCCCAAGGACCTTCTGGGTTTGCAAGAGCTTCACGAGCAGCTCCGCGGATGATTGGAGTGTCGTCGCCTGGGAACTCATACTCGGAAAGAAGGTCACGAACTTCCATTTCAACTAGCTCAAGAAGCTCTTCGTCTTCAACCATGTCGCATTTGTTCAAGAAAACAACGATGTAAGGTACGCCTACTTGTTTCGAAAGCAAGATGTGCTCACGAGTTTGTGGCATAGGACCGTCAGTAGCGGAAACTACAAGAATAGCTCCGTCCATTTGAGCAGCACCAGTGATCATGTTTTTTACATAGTCGGCGTGACCTGGGCAGTCAACGTGTGCGTAGTGACGAGCTGGCGTCTCATACTCAACGTGAGCTGTCGAGATCGTGATACCACGCTCGCGCTCTTCTGGAGCTTTATCGATTTGGTCGAATGCGATTGCTGCACCGCCGTATTTTTTGGAAAGTACAGTTGTGATAGCTGCAGTCAAAGTCGTTTTACCGTGGTCGACGTGACCGATAGTACCGATATTAACGTGCGGTTTGTTACGTTCAAATTTAGCCTTAGCCATTGAACTTGAGCCTCCTCAATATATCATGAATTTTTTTATGTGTGGGCCGGCATCAGGTTTGCAAGCAAACAAGCTGACGGCCAAAAGCAAATGGTTTGGAAGGACAAAAACAATTACTCGCCTTTGTTCTTAGCAATGATCTCTTCAGAGATCGATTTCGGAACTTCTTCATAATGAGAAAGCTCCATGGAGAATACGCCGCGTCCTTGTGTACCGGAACGTAATGTAGTGGAATAACCAAACATCTCGGAGAGAGGCACCTTGGAGCGGATAATTTGTGCACCTGCACGAGTATCCATACCTTCGATACGACCACGACGGGAGTTAAGCATACCCATAACATCGCCCATGTACTCTTCAGGAACAGTAACTTCTACTTTCATGATTGGCTCAAGAAGAACTGGCTTACATTTATCTTTGGCAGCTTTAAGCGCCATCGAACCTGCAATTTTAAACGCCATCTCCGAGGAGTCAACATCATGGTAAGATCCGTCTACTACAACAGCCTTGACATCAACGAGCGGGAAGCCGGCTACTACACCGTTCTTCATTGACTCTTCGATACCAGCCTGGATAGGAGCGATAAATTCACGAGGAATCGAACCGCCGACTGTTTTGTTTTCGAATATGAAGCCTGAACCTGGCTCAAGTGGTGAGAACTCAACCCAACAATGACCGAATTGACCTTTACCACCGGACTGACGAACGAACTTACCTTCAACCTTCGCAGCTTCACGGAACGTTTCACGGTAAGCAACTTGCGGTTTACCAACGTTAGTTTCAACTTTGAATTCGCGGAACATACGGTCAACGAGGATCTCAAGGTGAAGCTCACCCATACCAGAAATAATTGTCTGGTTAGTTTCTTCGTCCGTATGTGCGCGGAAGGTAGGATCTTCTTCTGCCAGCTTGGAAATAGCGATACCTAGTTTGTCTTGGTCAGCTTTCGTTTTTGGTTCGATAGCAACCGAGATAACCGGCTCAGGGAAGTTCATGGATTCGAGAATGATAATGTTCTTCTCGTCACAAAGAGTGTCCCCAGTCGTCGTATCTTTAAGTCCAACTGCTGCAGCGATATCGCCTGCATACACTTCTGAAATCTCTTGACGAGCGTTCGCGTGCATTTGAAGAATACGTCCAATCCGCTCACGTTTGCCCTTAGTTGAGTTAAGAACATAAGAACCGGATTTCAGAATTCCCGAGTATACACGGAAGAACGTCAATCTACCAACATAAGGATCCGTCATGATTTTGAATGCCAAAGCCGCGAACGGCTCTGTATCGGATGATGGACGTTCGCCTTCTTCGCCGTCTTCAGTTGTACCTTTAATAGCAGGTACATCAAGAGGAGATGGAAGGTAGTCTACAACCGCATCCAACATCAGTTGAACACCTTTGTTGCGGTAGGAAGATCCAACGATTACAGGGAAGATTTTAACTTCGCAAACACCTTTACGTAGCGCTGCTTTGATCTCTGGAATTGAAATTTCTTCGCCTTCCAGATATTTCATAGTCAGCTCTTCGTCAAGCTCTGCTACCTTTTCAATCAATTCCGTACGAAGCTCTTCCACTTGGTCAGCATACTCCGAAGGAATTTCAACCTCAATTGGATCTTTACCTGTGTCGTCTTTGTACTTATATGCTTTGCGTTCAACGATATCGATAACACCGACAAAATCTGACTCGGCGCCAATCGGAATTTGAATCGCAACAGCATTAGCTTGAAGACGCTCACGCATGTCTTTAATAACATTCAGAAAGTCAGCACCAATGATGTCCATCTTGTTGACGTATGCGATCCGCGGAACGTTGTAACGGTCTGCTTGACGCCATACTGTCTCAGATTGTGGCTCGACTCCTTCTTTCGCACTGAAAACTCCAACGGCCCCGTCCAATACGCGCAGGGAACGTTCAACTTCTACTGTGAAGTCAACGTGTCCCGGGGTGTCGATAATATTAATACGGTGTCCATCCCATTGAGCAGTTGTCGCGGCAGACGTTATCGTGATACCGCGCTCTTGTTCTTGTTCCATCCAGTCCATCGTCGCAGCACCTTCGTGCACTTCTCCGATTTTATGAGTACGGCCCGTGAAGAACAAAATCCGTTCAGTTGTAGTGGTTTTACCGGCATCAATATGCGCCATAATCCCGATGTTACGCGTATTGTTCAAGGAGAACTCTCTTGACATAAAATGGTCTCCTCTCGAATGTAAAGATTCTACCAGCGGTAGTGAGCAAACGCTTTGTTCGCTTCAGCCATTTTGTGAGTGTCTTCGCGCTTTTTAACAGCTGCGCCAGTGTTATTGGAAGCATCTGTGATTTCAGCAGCTAAACGCTCTTCCATCGTTTTCTCACCGCGGTTACGTGAGTAGTTCACGAGCCAACGGAGACCAAGTGCCGTACGGCGCTCTGGTTTAACTTCGATAGGCACTTGATAGTTTGCACCGCCGACACGGCGTGCTTTAACCTCAAGTACTGGCATAATATTTTTCAAAGCTGCTTCGAACACTTCCATCGGATCTTTACCCGTGCGTTCTTGAATCAGTTTGAAAGCATCATACAATAGCGTTTGTGCAACGCCTCTTTTACCGTCAAGCATAATGCGGTTGATTAGGCGCGTTACCAGCTTGCTGTTATACAGCGGATCTGGAAGCACATCGCGTTTCGTTACAGGACCTTTGCGTGGCATGAGAAAGTCCCCCTTTCTTCTAATAGTCGCTATTTCTAGCATTTCAATGACCCGTTAGGAATATTTTCAATATCCCTGCAAGGGTTTTACTTATGATTTTTTAACTTTCGGACGTTTCGTACCGTATTTCGAACGAGCTTGCATACGGTTGTTAACACCCGCAGTATCAAGCGCGCCGCGCACGATATGATAACGTACTCCTGCTAAGTCTTTTACTTTACCACCACGGATCAAAACAACGCTATGCTCTTGCAAGTTGTGTCCGATACCTGGAATGTAAGCCGTAACCTCTAAGCGGTTCGTCAAACGAACACGAGCATATTTACGAAGTGCGGAGTTCGGTTTCCTTGGAGTCATTGTACCTACACGAGTGCACACACCGCGTTTTTGAGGAGCGCTGATGTTAGTAGCTTCACGTTTCAATGCATTGAAACCTTTTTGCAATGCCGGCGATTTCGATTTAACGACTTTCGCTTGGCGTCCTTTACGGACTAGCTGGTTAATAGTTGGCATGTTGCCACCCCCTTCCCTATATTCATGTCTTTTGAGAATATAAGCATTTATAAATACATTTGTTTATAAATCAACTTATATTTCTTTTGCGCAACGAGCTCTTTCCACCAAAAGACGGCAACAGCCGTATACGCTGTATGGTAGACATTTTACCTAAAATTAAGCCCACAGATCCAGGCGGTTCATTAAAGAACAAACAAAAGTTCTCGCCAGTCAATCATCGTTAAATAATCAACTAACAAAAACGGATATTGCATTATTCTTCTTCGGTTACGAGCGCTGCCATCGCGGCCCCGATATCGATGCCGCAGGTTTCCCCAAGCTCATCCATCGTATCGATCCATTTCATTGGAACTCCCGTCCGCTCACATAGATGAACAATCTTCTCTTTCATCTGCGGATCTGCATCTCGTGCAACATAGACTTCAATCGCTCTTTCTTGCTCGAGCATCTTGGCAGTCTGCTTTGCGCCGACTTTGAATTGCATGGAAATCACCTTCAATTCTTCCATTCAGCGATCACACAATTAGGCACACTTCGATATAATAGCACCTACACCGTGATTGTGTCAAGGAACTTCAAGATAATCATTTGCAAACCAATTGATAATGAGTTTTACACTGTAAACATACAAAAGAGCGACCATCTTCCGCTTCCAAATAAAGCGGAAGATGTAACGCTCTTTATCTATGGTTTAGTATCCGGTTATTGAACGTAATCGGCAACCGTCTATTAATCGACAGTTACAGCTTCCGTTTCCAATTCCCCTTCAACTGCAGTAGTAGCTTCATCTTCTAGTCCAGCAAAGCGAATGTTACGGTATCGAGCCATTCCCGTACCTGCAGGAATCAACTTACCGATAATAACATTTTCCTTGAGTCCAAGCAACTGGTCAACTTTGCCTTTAATAGCCGCATCAGTCAATACACGAGTTGTTTCTTGGAAGGATGCCGCAGACAAGAATGAATCTGTCTCAAGCGATGCTTTCGTAATACCGAGCAAAACTGGTTTTGCAACAGCCGGCTCCAAATCCGCAAAGATCGCAGTGCGGTTCTGAGATTCATATTCATGAATGTCAACAAACGCGCCTGGAAGCAGAGTTGTACCGCCTGCGTCTACGATACGGATCTTCCGGAGCATTTGCTTAATCATGACTTCAACGTGCTTGTCATTGATTTCTACCCCTTGGTTCCGGTAAACGCGCTGTACTTCTTGCAAAATGTAGTTTTGAACGCCACGGATACCTTTGATGCGCAGCATATCTTTAGGGTCAATCGAACCATCCGTCAGCTCATCGCCGGCTTCGATTTGTTGACCTTGCGTTACGCGAATACGCGATCCATAGGTAACAGCATATACTTTCGATTCCGCTTCGCCTTGAACCTCGATTTCACGACGGTCCTTCGCTTCACGAATTTCTTTGATTACACCATCAAGCTCAGAAATAATTGCTTGACCTTTCGGATTACGCGCCTCAAACAACTCTTGAATACGCGGCAAACCTTGTGTGATATCATCGCCGGCAACGCCGCCCGTATGGAACGTACGCATCGTCAGCTGTGTTCCTGGTTCACCGATGGATTGTGCCGCGATAATGCCTACCGCTTCCCCAATCTCAACGTGCTTGCCAGTAGCAAGGTTACGGCCGTAACAGATCTTACATACGCCATGACGCGCGCGGCAGCTCAGTACGGAACGAATTTGCAATTTTTCCACGCCAGCATCGATAATCGCATCTGCTTTATTGGAATCAATAAGCTCGCTGCGGTTAACAATGATTTCGCCAGTTTTAGGGTTACGAACGGTTTCGAACGCATAGCGGCCTTCAATACGGTCATAAAGATCTTCAATAACCTCTTTACCGTCTTGAATTTTGCTTACGGAGAAGCCTTTATCCGTACCGCAATCTTCTTCACGCACGATAACGTCTTGTGCTACGTCGACAAGTCGACGAGTCAGGTAACCGGAATCGGCAGTCCGAAGTGCTGTATCCGCCAAACCTTTACGCGCTCCGTGAGTCGAGATAAAGTACTCGAGTACCGTTAGGCCTTCACGGAAGTTCGATTTGATTGGCAACTCGATAATACGGCCGGATGGATTGGCCATCAGACCACGCATACCGCCGAGCTGTGTAATTTGTGATTTGTTACCCCGTGCTTTGGAGTCTACCATGAGCATAATGTTGTTGTAACGATCCATCGACTTCATAAGAACTTCGGTGATTTCGTCTTTACATTTGCTCCAAATGCTGATGATACGGTCATAACGCTCTTCGTTCGTAATCAAACCGCGACGGTATTGATTCATAACGGTAGATACCTTCTCATCGGAGCGCTTCATGATTTCGTCTTTTTCTACTGGGATGATAACGTCAGCAACGCCGATCGTAATACCAGCCTTAGTCGAGTACGTAAAGCCCAGCTGCTTAATGCGGTCAAGAAGCATCGCTGTAAGCGTCGTGTGGTATTGGCGGAAGCATTCTGCAATGACTAATGCAAGATAGTCCTTACCTACCGCACCTGGCGTGTCGATTGCATCCAAGAACTTAGGAAGATCGGCACCTTTTTCGTAGACGAAGTATTTGTCAGGTGTACCGTGCAGCAAATTCGTTTTCGTAGCTTCGTTGATGTAAGGGAAATCTTCAGGGAAAATCTCATTGAAGATTACTTTACCAACCGTTGTTACGAGTAGCGAGTTTTGCTGTTGCTCGGTGAAATTAACTTTTTTGAGCACGCGTACTGGAATGAAAATTCTCGCGTGCAAGGAAACGATACCACGTTGGTAAGCAGAGATTGCCTCGTTAATGGTACCGAATACGGAACCACTGCCTTTGGCTTCTTTGTTATCCATCGTCAAGTAGAAGCTTCCTAGAACCATATCCTGTGACGGAGTAACGACCGGTTTGCCGTCTTTCGGGTTAAGAATATTGCCTGATGCAAGCATCAGCAAGCGAGCTTCCGCTTGTGCTTCAGCAGACAACGGAACGTGAACGGCCATTTGGTCACCGTCGAAGTCAGCGTTGTATGCTGTACATACGAGCGGATGAAGCTTAATTGCACGGCCTTCTACTAGAATAGGCTCAAATGCTTGAATACCTAGTCTATGAAGCGTCGGGGCACGGTTAAGCAGTACCGGATGTTCTTTAATGACTTCCTCAAGAACGTCCCATACCTCAGGGCTTACGCGTTCAACTTTGCGCTTCGCGCTCTTGATGTTATGCGCCAAGCCTTTATTAACAAGCTCTTTCATAACGAAAGGCTTGAACAATTCTAGTGCCATTTCTTTCGGAAGACCGCACTGGAACATTTTCAAGTTTGGACCTACTACGATAACCGAACGACCAGAGTAGTCAACCCGTTTACCGAGCAAGTTCTGACGGAAACGTCCTTGCTTACCTTTCAGCATATGGCTGAGGGATTTAAGCGGGCGGTTACCAGGACCAGTTACGGGACGACCGCGACGACCATTATCGATCAATGCGTCAACCGCTTCCTGCAGCATCCGTTTTTCATTCTGAACGATGATGTCAGGAGCGCCTAGGTCTAGCAGTCTCTTCAGACGGTTATTACGGTTAATAACACGGCGATACAGATCATTAAGGTCGGATGTCGCGAAACGTCCGCCATCAAGCTGCACCATCGGACGAAGCTCAGGAGGAATGACAGGAAGCACGTCAAGGATCATCCATTCTGGCTCGTTGCCAGAGTTGCGGAATGCTTCTACGACTTCTAGACGCTTAATCGCACGGTTGCGGCGTTGGCCTTGAGCCGTACGCAGCTCTTCCTTCAGTTGCTCAAGCTCTTTATCAACGTCGATATCCTGCAAAAGCCTTTTGACAGCTTCGGCGCCCATACCAGCATGAAAACCATACCCGTATTTCTCCCGGTAGCTGCGATATTCTTTCTCCGAAAGGAGTTGTTTTTTCTCAAGCGGCGTATCACCTGGATCAGTAACCACATAGGAAGCGAAGTAAATGATCTCCTCGAGCGAACGAGGCGACATATCCAGCGCAAGACCCATACGGCTTGGAATCCCTTTGAAATACCAAATGTGGGAAACTGGCGCAGCCAGTTCAATGTGACCCATACGCTCGCGACGTACTTTCGCGCGGGTTACTTCTACGCCACAGCGATCACAAACGACACCTTTATAGCGTACCCGTTTATATTTGCCGCAATGACATTCCCAGTCTTTTGTAGGTCCAAAAATTTTCTCGCAGAAGAGACCTTCCTTCTCCGGCTTTAAGGTCCTATAGTTGATCGTCTCCGGTTTCTTAACTTCTCCGCGGGACCACGAGCGAATTTTATCCGGCGAAGCCAGACCGATTTTCATATACTCGAAGTTGTTCACGTCCAACAAGGAGCAACCCTCCTCCGTCATGTATGACAATGTCTATCTAATCAGCTAGATTCCGTCATAGGCGCGTGACCATGCGACGGAATCCAGCAACTAGTTTATTCAGTAGCAGCGCCGACCTCGGCACCTTCTATATTGAGGTTGAGCTTATCGCCTGTAGCCTCGTCTTCATCGTCCATTTCTTTCATTTCGATCTCTTCTTCGTTCTCGGACAGAATTTTAACATCCATACCCAAGCTTTGAAGCTCTTTGATCAAAACTTTGAACGATTCAGGAACGCCTGGTTCTGGAACATTCTCGCCTTTGACGATTGACTCGTACGTTTTGACACGACCAACCACGTCATCGGATTTCACCGTCAATATTTCTTGAAGCGTGTACGCAGCGCCATATGCCTCAAGCGCCCATACCTCCATCTCCCCGAAACGTTGTCCGCCGAATTGAGCTTTACCACCGAGCGGTTGTTGCGTAACGAGCGAGTAAGGTCCAGTTGAACGGGCATGAATTTTATCATCGACCATGTGCGCCAGTTTGATCATATACATGACCCCAACTGTAACTTCACGTTCGAAGTTTTCTCCTGTCCGTCCATCATACAGTACGGTTTTACCGTTACGCTGCATGCCTGCTTCTTCCATCGTATCGAAAACGTCATTCTCGCGCGCACCATCGAATACCGGTGTTGCAGCATGAATGCCAAGATGCTTACAAGCCATACCTAAGTGAACTTCAAGTGCCTGACCGATATTCATCCGCGACGGAACGCCGAGCGGGTTAAGAACAACCTCAACTGGGGTGCCATCTGGAAGGAATGGCATATCTTCTTCAGGCATGATACGAGCGATAACCCCTTTGTTACCATGACGGCCGGCCATTTTGTCGCCTTCGGAAATTTTCCGTTTTTGAGCAATGTAAGCACGAACCAACTGATTAACGCCTGGTGGGAGCTCGTCGCCGTTCTCACGAGTAAATACTTTTACATCAACAACGATACCGTCAGTACCATGCGGTACGCGGAGCGAAGTATCACGAACCTCACGAGCCTTCTCACCGAAGATCGCATGAAGCAAACGTTCTTCCGCAGTCAGCTCCGTCACACCCTTCGGTGTTACTTTACCAACTAGGATATCGCCAGCGCCGATCTCGGCACCGACACGAATGATTCCGCGCTCATCCAGGTTGCGAAGAGCTTCTTCGCCGACATTCGGAATATCGCGTGTAATTTCTTCCGGTCCAAGCTTCGTGTCACGAGCCTCGGACTCGTATTCCTCAATGTGAATTGATGTATAAACATCTTCTTTCACAAGCTTCTCGCTAAGCAGGATCGCATCCTCATAGTTGTAGCCTTCCCACGTCATGAATGCAACGACTACGTTGCGTCCAAGAGCCAATTCGCCTTTTTCAGTGGAAGGTCCATCTGCAAGGATATCACCTTTCTTGATCACATCGCCTTTACGAACTAGCGGGCGCTGATTGATGCACGTTCCTTGGTTTGAGCGCATAAACTTGTGTAGCTTATGTTTCACAAGGTCGCCAGTAACCGGCTTGCCATCGATTTGTTCAACGCGGCGAAGCCAGATCTCATTCGCGGACGAACGTTCAATTACACCGTCATGCTTCGCAACGATACAAACTCCTGAATCCTTAGCAGCTTTATGTTCCATCCCCGTACCAACAAGTGGTGATCTTGGGATAAGAAGCGGAACCGCTTGACGTTGCATGTTCGATCCCATGAGGGCACGGTTGGAGTCATCGTTTTCCAGGAACGGAATCAACGCTGTCGCAACAGATACTACCTGCTTAGGAGATACGTCCATATAGTCAACGCGATCGCTAGGCATGGTCAGAATGTTATCGGCTTGCTTGTTGTAACGAACGATCGTGTTTTCTTCGGCAAACTTGTCTTCTGAAGTCAGCTTCGCATTCGCTTGCGCGATTACGTAGTTATCTTCCTCATCGGCAGTCAAGTATGCGATTTGCTCAGTTACAATTCCTGTTTTCGGATCAACCCATCGGTATGGCGCCTCAATGAAGCCATATTCGTTAATGCGGGCGAAAGATGACAAGGAGTTGATCAAACCGATATTCGGTCCCTCAGGCGTCTCGATTGGACACATCCGCCCATAATGGGAGTGATGGACGTCACGCACTTCAAAGCCCGCGCGTTCCCGAGTCAAACCACCGGGTCCGAGTGCAGATAGACGACGTTTATGTGTCAATTCAGCAAGCGGATTCGTTTGGTCCATAAACTGGGACAGCTGCGAGGAGCCGAAGAACTCTTTTATAGATGCAATAACCGGTCGAATGTTGATTAGCGCTTGCGGCGTAATCGCATTCGCGTCTTGAATGGACATTCTCTCGCGCACAACGCGCTCCATGCGAGACAAACCGATACGGAATTGATTTTGAAGCAGCTCGCCTACCGAACGCAGACGACGGTTACCAAGATGATCGATATCATCTGTGCTTCCTACGCCGTGCAGCAGGTTAATAAAGTAGTTAATGGAAGAAATGATATCCGCAGGCGTAATATGCTTAACGGATTTATCAATAATGCCATTGGCGATTACTTTAATTACTTTGCTTTCGTCATATGGCGAGAATACGCTGATCGTTTGTAGAGGAATACTATCAGCATCCAATACGCCGTTTGCAACGTGGTAAGTCTTGAAGCCAACATCCTTCTCAAGCTTCTCGAGAATCTCATCAAGCAAGCGGCGGTCAATCATTTGTCCCGATTCAGCGATAATTTCGCCTGTTGTAGGGTCAACTAGATTTTCCGCAAGCCGCTGATTAAACAAACGGTTCTTGATATGGAGCTTTTTGTTTATTTTGTAACGGCCTACATTGGCCAAATCATAACGTTTCGGGTCAAAGAAGCGAGCCACAAGCAAGCTCTTCGCATTGTCCAAAGTCGGAGGCTCGCCTGGACGAAGACGCTCATAAATTTCAATCAGCGCTTTCTCCGTGGAATCCGTATTATCTTTGTCAAGCGTGTTGCGAATGTACTCATCATGTCCCAGCAGTTCAAGAATTTCAGCGTCAGTACCGAAACCTAACGAACGCAAAAGCACCGTTACCGGGATCTTCCGGGTCCGGTCAATACGTACGTAGATGATATCCTTCGCATCTGTTTCAAGCTCAAGCCAAGCGCCGCGGTTAGGAATAACCGTAGCCGTGTAGTTTTTCTTCCCGTTTTTATCGACCTTCGTGCTGAAGTACACACTCGGGGATCGAACCAATTGGCTAACTATGACACGCTCAGCCCCGTTTATAATAAACGTGCCAGTCTCTGTCATAAGCGGGAAATCACCCATGAAAACTTCTTGTTCCTTTACTTCGCCGGTCTCCTTATTGAAAAGTCGTACCTTAACGCGTAAAGGAGCCGCATACGTCACGTCGCGCTCTTTTGATTCATCGACCGAATATTTCGGTTCGCCTAAGCTATAGTCGATAAACTCAAGCGATAGATTGCCCGTAAAGTCCGAAATCGGAGAAATGTCTTGAAACAGTTCAATTAGATCGCTGTCCAAAAACTTCTCATACGATTTTTGTTGGATTTCAATCAGGTTCGGGACTTCCAGCACCTCGTTGATCCTGGCGTAGCTTCTGCGCGCGCGCCGACCATACTGAACAAGTTGTCCTGCCAACTTAACCTCACCCCTCATGTCTGTATCACAGCATCGATAATCACTGCGTCACTATAAACGGACCAGCCGCCTATATAGTCAAATAAAGAAAAGCCCTTATCGAATAGTTCGAAAAAAGAGCATGTTCCGGCAGTTAACCAATCACAGCGCGGCCGTGATCGTCTCATATCAAATAATTTTGCCCAAAACGTAAACATTATACGTCAAACGTGTAAAACTTATGCATTCCGCGCTTTAAATTTACACTTGACATTTTAGTTAACTAAAGAGATCGAGCCCAATTTAATGCTGACATTTTATAATTTTACCATATCCAAAATGTCAAGTCAATAATTTTTATTCCATTTTCAAAGATATTTTCAAAACATCATTTGTCTTTTTTACCTATCCTTTTACAGCGCGGAAAATACGGTAGCCCTTATCCTTCGTAACTTCCTCAACATCCGCGAACAGCGACTCCAGTTTTGCTTTTGCCGATGGCGCGCCTTGTTTCTTCTGAATGACAACCCACATACAGCCACCTGGCTCAAGCAATTCAAAGCCTTCTTCAAAAATGCGATGAACTACGGTTTTACCGGCACGGATAGGCGGATTGGTTACAATGACATCGAATGTTTTCCCTATTACAGCTTCAAATAAGTCGCTCTGCAAAACTGTTACGTTAGCAATCTGATTAAGCTTTGCATTTTCTTTCGAGAGCTGCACCGCTCTTTCATTTATATCAATCATTGTTACATGCCCTTGCTCAGCAAGCTTGGCCGAAGTCAACCCGATTGGACCGTAGCCGCAGCCGACATCGAGAACGTTAGCATCTGTATTGATCTCAAGCGCGTCGATTAATACTTGACTCCCATAATCGACACCCGATTTCGAGAATACGCCTGTATCTGTCATAAACCGAAATGAAAAGCCTCTTAGTGACACTTCATGAACCTGACGATTATGCTTCACGTCCGGGCTTTGTGAGTAATAGTGATTCGACATAATTCATCACTCTCCCGTTATTACAATACTTCTTCCAACATTTAGATGTCATTCTTACGTGCGAAAGCCTACTCGCGTTGAAGGATAAGAATGTATAAGTCGTTTCATTTATACATTCTTATCCTTTAACATACAACGAACCCCTTGAAACCTGACGGATTCAAGGGGCTCGCCAGCCGATTCATCGTACAATCGCATGATCAGCTAATATGGTTTAACGAATACTACTTAACTTCTACAGAAGCGCCAGCTTCAGAAAGTTTAGCTGCAACTGCTTCAGCTTCTTCTTTAGCAACTTTTTCTTTAACAGCTTTAGGAGCGCTGTCAACCAAGTCTTTCGCTTCTTTCAGGCCAAGACCTGTAATTTCGCGAACAACTTTGATTACGTTGATTTTGGAAGCGCCAGCGCCGTTAAGGATAACGTCGAATTCTGTTTGCTCAGCTTCAACAGCCGCGCCTGCACCTGCTGCTGCTACTGGAGCTGCTGCAGTTACGCCGAATTCTTCTTCAATTGCTTTAACAAGCTCGTTCAGTTCAAGAACGTTCATAACTTTAATCGCTTCTAAGATTTGTTCTTTAGACATGATTATACCTCCGGGAATGTGGTTTATTTTTTTGTTTTATCCTAAGCCGGCTTACGCCGGTTCAATACTGTAAGCGGTTTTGAGTAGAAATTAAACGCCTGCTTCTTGTTTTTCACCGACTGCTTTAACTGCAAGCGCGAAGTTGCGCATTGGAGCTTGCAATACGCTGAGGAGCATAGAGAGCAAACCTTCGCGGGACGGAAGTTCCGCAAGAGCCTTAATTTCTTCTTGAGATACGACTTTACCTTCTACAACGCCGCCTTTAAGTTTCAAAGCATCGTTCTTCTTAGCAAAATCGTTCAAAATTTTTGCTGGAGCAACAGCGTCTTCCTTACCGAATGCAATTGCAGTAGGACCTGTAAGAATGTTGTTCAATTCTACATAATCCGTACCTTCAGTTGCGCGGCGAACGAGCGAGTTTTTAAGAACTTGGAATTCAATTCCTGCTTCACGAAGCTGTTTCCGAAGTTCAGTAACTTGCGCAACGTTCAATCCACGGTAGTCAGCTACTACTGTACTGGAGCTAGAAGCAATTTTCGCCGCGATTACGGCAACTGCCTCTTGTTTCTCTTGGATGATATTTGCGTTAGCCAAACTGTACACCTCCCGTAATAGTATACATTCCGTTAATTACGACGGGCTTTCCACGCCTCGATGCATGAGAAAGGCCTTCGCAGACACTGCGAAGGCCATGATGTCGTTATCGCGCATCAACCCGGAAAGGATTGAATATTGCTTACAAACGTTTTATCATAACACCTCGGTAGGAAATTAAGCCTTATGGCACCTACTGTCTACGGTATGCGTATTCGAATTTAGTTCCGTTCTTCTTAGCGATAAACCGCTGTAGAAACACGAGCGCCAGGGCCCATTGTCGAAGAAACGGCGATGTTTTTCAGGTAAACACCTTTTGCAGCAGCCGGTTTAGCACGGTTAAGTGCATCGATCAGTGATTTGAGGTTCTCGTTGAGTTTCTCAGCATCAAATGATACTTTTCCGATTGGAGCATGGATTTGACCTGCTTTATCAAGACGGTATTCAATCTTACCGGCTTTAATTTCTTGAACGGCTTTCGCAACGTCAAACGTTACTGTACCAGCTTTAGGGTTAGGCATCAAGCCTTTACCACCAAGAATACGTCCAAGTTTACCAACTTCAGCCATCATGTCCGGCGTTGCTACGCAAACGTCGAATTCGAACCAGCCTTGTTGGATTTTGTTGATCATGTCTGCATCGCCGACAAAGTCTGCGCCCGCAGCTTCCGCTTCTTTCACTTTTTCGCCTTTTGCGAAAACGAGAACGCGTTTTGTTTTACCAGTTCCGTGTGGAAGTACTACTACGCCACGAACGGCTTGGTCTTGTTTACGTGGGTCTACACCCAAACGAACTGCTACTTCAACGGATTCGTCAAATTTAGCTGTTGCTGCCTTCTTTACAAGCTCAATCGCTTCTAACGGCTCGTATGTTGCTTCGCTGTCAATCAGCTTAACAGCTTCTAGATACTTCTTACCTTGTTTAGCCATTGTAATTTCCTCCTCATGTGGTAGTAGCGGAAAATCCTCCTAAGGATGATCCTCCCACTCGCGAAAGCCAGAGCTTCGCAAAGCAAGCTACTCAGTAAAATTAGTCAACAATAGTTACGCCCATGCTGCGAGCAGTACCTTCAACCATACGCATTGCTGCTTCAACGGAAGCTGCGTTAAGATCCGGCATTTTTTGCTCAGCGATTTCGCGAACTTTGTCACGTTTCACAGTAGCGACCTTTTTCTTGTTCGGTTCGCCTGAACCTTTTTCGATACCAGCTGCGACGCGAAGCAATACTGCTGCCGGCGGCGTTTTTGTTTCGAAAGTGAAAGAACGGTCTTCAAATACTGTAATGACGACTGGAATAATCAAGCCTGCTTGATCTGCGGTACGAGCATTAAACTCTTTACAAAACGCCATGATGTTAACGCCTGCTTGACCAAGTGCTGGACCGATCGGCGGCGCTGGGTTTGCTTTACCTGCAGGAACTTGCAATTTGACCATTTTAATGACCTTTTTTGCCATGCCTGACACACCTCCTTACCCTTTATTCCATGCGTAAATAGCATATGCCACTGATTAAGAGGCATTGCCACTTCGCGTCCAAACCTCCACCAGTTAACCCAGTGGGCTTCGGAAACCAGATATTATATCTTCTCCACTTGAGTGTAATCCAGCTCTAGCGGGGTCTCCCTGCCAAACATGTTTACATGAACCTTCAACTTCGCTTTGTCCAGCAAAATTTCTTCTACTGTACCAACAAAATCTGCGAAAGGACCTACTTTGACGCGAACCGTTTCTTTCAAATCAAACTCGATTTTCGGTTTCGGCTCTTCCATGCCCATGTGCTTGAGAATTTGCTCAACCTCATCTGGCAATAGAGGAATCGGCTTTGAACCGGACCCAGTTGATCCTACAAATCCAGTTACGCCAGGCGTATTGCGAACAACGTACCATGAATCGTCGGTTTGAACCATTTCCACAAGAACATAACCGGGGTAGACTTTACGTTGGACAGTCTTTTTCTTACCGTCCTTCTCTACCACTTCGTCTTCCATAGGAACGAGCACGCGGAAGATTTTGTCCTCCATGCCCATTGATTCAACACGGCGCTCCAAATTGGCTTTCACCTTGTTCTCATAGCCTGAGTAAGTATGCACGACGTACCATCTTTTTTCCATCACAAATCCACCTTTGGACCATTCTTAAACAATGAATTCAACCAGAGACGAGATCCCGATGTCAAGAAGCCAGAAATAAATTGTTACAAACGTGATCGTCAACAATACCACGATCGAATAGCTTGTCAACTCTTTACGGCTTGGCCAGCGAACCTTCTTAAGCTCCGCCCAGCTGTCGGCAAAAAAACTAAACGTTGTACCAAAGCTTTGCTTTAGTTTAGCCAAAAATGCCACGTTCACACCTCCAATTGACTATCTCGTCTCGCGATGAGGAGTCTGCTCGTTACAGAACTTGCAAAACTTCTTCAACTCGATGCGGTCGGGGTGATTGCGTTTGTTCTTGCTGCTCGCATAGTTTCTCTGTTTGCAGTTTGTGCATGCCAACGTGATAATTACCCGCATTGAATTACACCTCCCGAACTGCTACAAAATACGAATCATGAAGCTCTATATGAAAGTTCATTGATTCCAACGCCAAAACGAAAAAAAACCTCGATTTTAGGCCTACCTAAACACTTTATCACACAGCAATTTTGATGTCAATGTAAAAGATAAGCGTCAAGCCTGCGAATAACTGGTAATTACAAGAGCATCGGGCTCGTTTCTACCATTATAGTCTACTTAAGCCCGTTTAAAACAAAAAGGACCTATATTCCATCCAGACACCGCCAGATGGAAGACAGCCCTCATTAATGACGATTTACGTATGAATGCGTTTAACCGCTAATGTCTCTGACTTCCAAATAACGTTCTAGCTTGCGTTTCACTCGTTGGAGAGCGTTATCAATGGATTTCACGTGTCGATCCAAATCGACAGCAATTTCCTGATATGACCTTCCGTCCAAATAAAGCATGAGCACCTTGCGTTCAAGATCGCTTAATATCTCGGACATTTTGTCTTCCAAACCAATGAATTCTTCTTGATTGATAATCAATTCTTCGGGATCAGATACTCGCGTACCGCAAATGACATCCAGCAGCGTGCGATCCGAATCTTCGTCATAAATGGGCTTATCAAGCGATACGTAGGAATTAAGCGGGATGTGTTTCTGACGCGTGGCTGTTTTGATGGCGGTAATAATCTGTCTAGTAATACACAACTCTGCAAAGGCCTTGAAGCTTGCTAGCTTGTCCCCTTTGAAATCACGAATTGCTTTATATAGACCTATCATACCCTCCTGCACGATATCTTCACGATCCGCACCGATAAGAAAATAGGAGCGCGCTTTAGCTCTCACGAAATTCTTATACTTATTAATCAAGTATTCCAACGCCATACTGTCGCCATTGCGGACCGCTTCGACGATATCCTCGTCCGTACTGCTGTCATACTCGAGCGTACTCCATTCTTTGAGGTCGATACTCACGAACTATCCCTCCGGCCTGCAAGGCGTACACCGCTAAGATTCGTATTCACGCAAATTTATCCTGCAGATCCAGTAGCATGGCCCTAGCAGCAATTTACGTTCAAAGATAAGAATGTTTCTTAAGGAAATACAGCACGTTCTTATCGCTAATAATAGAGTCAGTATACATTATGTAACCTTACACCGTCAACCAATCGGGCATCTGCGAACTGTTGAGTATCTAGCAATTTTGTAACTTTGTGGAATCCGCTTTGGCATTCGCTGCACTAAATAAGCAAACGCCGCTGCAATCGTTCCATTATTTTTCTCCGCGCCTTAGCTTTTCAAGCTGACTGCGGATTTCAAGGCTGACAATTCCGTCTACCGAATTGCGCGTGCCAGGCTTATCCTCTCGGAGCGATTGCTCTATGTTTTTGCGGTTTTGACCAATGTCGATGAGCAGTTCACGGGCAGAAACTCTAAGCGCGCCTTTGCCGAAAGCAACGTGCTGCTCCACCAAATCAGATGTGGCTACATAAATATTCCGGCGGCGCACATATAGCTCGGAGCATAGGCGCTCGATGCACTCATCCGCTGTTTCCTTCTCTTTCGTGTATACAATAGTCAGCTTATGATGTCTATACGTTGCACCTAGTCCCGGAACTTGATGCGCATCGAACACGACGTATACCTGCATCCCCGTAAAGCCTTGATAGTCTGCCATCATGTCCAGCAGCTTGTCCCGCGCTTCCTCAAGGTCGTATTCCTTGAGCTTCTCAAGCACAGGCCAAGCGCCTATCATGTTATAACCGTCGACTAACAAAATATCGTCCTTCCGGTTCATCACCTAAAGGCTCCGGCGTTGACGTACAACCTCATACATAAGAACGCCTGCCGCGACAGAAGCGTTCAAGGAGTTCAATTGCCCGAGCATCGGCAATTTAACGAGAAAATCACATTTCTCCTTGATCAGTCTTCCCATTCCTTTGCTTTCATTGCCGATAACCACAACGAGCGGCATGTCGAATTTCATTTTGTAAACATCCTGCGAAGCGCTCAGATCGGTACCAGCTACCCACACTCCAGCCTCTTTCAGCTTATCGATGGTTTGAGCGAGGTTCGTCACGCGTGCAACAGGCACATGCTCTGCCGCTCCCGCTGATGTTTTCAAAACCGTTGCCGTTAAACCTGCGGACCGTCTTTTCGGGATAATCACGCCATGAACCCCTGTGCACTCTGCGGTACGCAATATTGACCCTAGATTATGAGGATCCTCGATCTCATCGAGCAGCAAAATAAAAGGAATCTCATCCCGTTCCTTTGCGCGTTCAAGAATTTCTTCAACCTCGACATAAGCAAATGCGGCGGCCTGTGCTACTACTCCTTGATGCGTAACTCCAGGAGTTAAGCTGTCCAGCTTTCTTTTATCAACGAACTGTACGACGATTCCGAACTTTTTCGCTTCCGCGACAATCGGCTGTGTCAGTGTTTTCTGAGCGCCATCGGCAATCCAAATTTTATTAATTTCCCGTCCAGAGCGTAGAGCTTCAAGTACCGGATGCTTACCCGCAATCATCTCGTCTTGTATCGTTTCTTCCGTCATTCGGTTACCCTCCTCGTATCTTTATAGTATTGTGCAAGGCTTCATTAGCCTTCTACTGGCTGATGCTTTCCGATTGCAATCGAAAATAGCTCATGTATGCGTTCGATGCGGCCTTCATAATAGAGATAGCCGACAAGGCTCTCCAAAGCTGTTGCAAGCCGGTAATCTGCAAGATCCGCATTTTTGGGAGGTGCTCCCGATTTCGAATTGCGGCCGCGGCGGACGATGTCCGCCTCTTCTTCAGTCAAATGCGGCTGCCATAGATCAAGCACCCTTTTCTGGCCTTTAGCCGAAACAAACTTAGTTGCTTCACGGTGTATATGATGAGACTTTTGATTAGGAAGCGATATTAAATACTGTCTTACCAAAAGCTCGAATACAGCATCCCCCATATATGCTAGAATGACGGGGTTCATCAGCTGCGGTGTTTTGGAGGGTGCATGAAACAACAGTGCGTTCGTATCTATGCGCTCACTCATTTGCGCCGCCAGCGGATACCCTGAGGCGTATCCTCAAGGACAATGTTTTTCTCTGTGAGCAGTACCCGAATTTCATCCGCTCTCGCCCAGTTTTTCGAAGCCCTTGCTTCCGTACGTTCTACGATAAGCTGTTCGATGTCCGCGTCAAGAAGCTCTGAATCCGCCTGCGGCTGCGGCAGCAAGCCAAGCACCGCATCCATGTGCTCGAGCAGCGTGAGCAACGCACTTACTCCGCCTGCGGCTGCTTCGGATCGATTAAGATATTGATTCGCCTCGGCAACCAAATCAAACACGGAGGTGATAGCGTCTGGCGTATTGAAATCATCGCTCATTTTGGCGTGGAACTGGTCATGAATAACTTTCAACCTTGCATCGAGCTCTGCATCCTCAGATGCGACAAGTCCAGTAGTTCCTACTGCTGCTTGACTTGTTCCGCCTGCAGATGCTGCAAGCCTATGCCTAAGGTTGACCGCGCAATTAGCGATCCGCTCCACGCTATTCTCCGCTTGCGCTACAGTATCATCGCTGAAATTAAGCGGACTGCGATAATGCGTAGAAAGCATGAAGTAACGAATAGCATGAGGTTTAACCCGCTTCACAAGCTCATGAACCGTGATGCCATTGCCAAGAGATTTGGACATCTTCTCGTTATTGATATGAATGTACCCGTTATGCATCCAATAATTCGCCAGCGGCTTTCCTGTCAGTGCCTCGGATTGCGCCACTTCGCATTCATGGTGGGGGAATTGCAGATCATGCCCGCCTCCGTGTATATCGAGCGTATCGCCCAGGTAAGCGCGAGCCATAGCCGAGCATTCAATGTGCCAGCCTGGGCGCCCTTCTCCAAAAGGACTTTCCCACTTAATCTCTCCCGGCTTCGCGCCTTTCCACAATACGAAGTCCTGCGGGCTCTCTTTGCGGTCGCCAATCTCAACACGAATACCAAACTGAAGCTCCTCGATGTTCTGATGCGACAGCTTGCCATAATCAGCAAAAGCAGACGTTCGGTAATAAACATCGCCATCGCTCATATAAGCATAGCCTTTGTCGATTAGACCTTGGATAAACGCAATAATTTGAGGAATATGCTCCGTTACACGCGGATTGAGCGTTGCCTTGTGCACACCAAGCGCTTCAATGTCTGCATAAAATGCCGCAATGAACTTTTCCGCTACTTCCGGCACCGAAGTGCCAAGCTGTTCGGCTTTGCGGATTAGCTTATCGTCCACGTCCGTAAAGTTAACGACGTATTGCACGTCATTCCCGGTTTCCTCCAAATAACGACGTACAACATCAAAGAAAATAACGGGGCGTGCATTGCCGATATGGATATAATCGTACACGGTTGGGCCGCATACATACATTTTAACCCTACCCGGTTCTTGGGGCACAAAAGGCTCTTTCAGCCTCGAAACTGTATTGTATATGGATACTGTCATTTTCGTATCTCTCCTCCGGCCACTGGTTCCCGAAGCTGCTTCAGCTCGGTTTTTAATTCATCAATTTCCTTCTGCATCGTACGGAACATTTCAATTACTGGATCCGGGAGCTGCGTATGGTCCAGACGGTCGGCTACCCGCTCGCCGTTTCGTTTCACGACACGCCCTGGATTTCCGACTACCGTACAATTCGTCGGCACTTCCCGAAGCACAACCGCATTGGAGCCTATATTAGAAAACTCGCCCACTTGGAAGGAGCCCAGCACCTTCGCTCCAGAACCAATAACTACATTATTGCCAATTGTCGGGTGGCGCTTACCTTTCTCCTTGCCGGTTCCGCCCAGAGTAACGCCTTGATAGATCACAACATCATCGCCAATCTCGCAGGTTTCCCCGATAACGACACCCATGCCGTGGTCAATAAACAGCCGATCGCCGATTCGCGCGCCTGGATGGATCTCTATCCCTGTCATGAACCGGCTTACCTGAGAGATCATTCGAGCTATCGTGAACCAGCCTTTTCGGTATAATGGATGTGCGATACGGTGTGCCCATATGGCATGCAAGCCCGAATAGGTGAAAACAACCTCGAAGCGGCTGCGTGCAGCCGGATCATTCTCAAAAACCGCTTGGATGTCCGATCGAAAGTGACGAAACATAAGCAATGCTCCTTTGTCATGCGCTCATAAATTTCCAATAAAAAAGCCTCTGCAGCATATTATGCTGCAGAGGCGTGCAATCTCGCGGTTCCACTCTGCTTGAACAAGCAAGGCGACGTTCAGCCTTGGATCATTCATCTCAAAGTCTTTAACGCAGACGATACGTTGCTGCCTACCCTGCCCAGTCCCATGTACGCCTTCAAGAACGATTATGCGTCTCCGCCTAATCCTACTGATCGTGCATGTCATGCTGAAGCAGCTCGGAACAAAGCTCCCAGGTGCATATTTCCGTTCGGTGGACCAGACAACTTGCAGCCCCATCCGAGTCTCACAGCCGCACCAAAATGGGGCGTCGATTCGAATGACGGTTGTCCTCTCTGCGAATCCACAAGCAAACGTACTTCTCCTGTTCATGGCTGTTCGATTCATTCTTCTATTAGTCATAGTATACCGAATACCCAAAAATGTGACAAGGGTATTCTATCCGTACGGTTTGCTTTACCCGAACAGCTGTTAAACTGACCGACTAGCCAGTCGATCCCGAAGTCGCTTAATAACCTTCTCTTCGCCAAGCAAAGCAAGTGACTGATTAAGGTCAGGACCATGCGTCTGTCCAGTCAGCGCTGCCCGGATCGGCATGAATAGCTGCTTGCCTTTGAAGCCGGTAGCTTTCTGAACGGCTTTAATCATGTCCTTGATGCCGTCAACCTCGAATGGCGTCTCGCCCGCTTCAACAAGCGTCAAAAAAGCCTGAAGCACGGTCGGGACCTGCTCCTCTGCCAGAACGGCTGCTGCCTCTTCCTCGTCCTCCACCGTATCGCGGAAGAAAAGCTCCGTCATCGGCACGATATCCGAAGCGCTGCGCAGCTTGTCTTGATGCAGGGCAACCAAATCCGTCACCCATTTCCGTCCATCAGCGTCAAGCTCGCTATCTAAGCGGCCCGCCTGCTGAAGGTGCGGCAGACATAGATCAACTACTCTCGCCGTGTCTGCTTTTTTCAAATATTCGTTATTCATCCAGCTAAGCTTCTGCGTATCGAATACGGCAGGGCTTTTGCTTAATCGATCCGCATTGAATACGGAAACCAGCTCTTCACGCGTAAAGATCTCTTGCTCGCCCTCTGGCGACCAGCCGAGCAGCGTAATGAAATTAAACATGGCTTCTGGCAGATAACCTAGATCGTCATACTGCGAAATGAACTGAATGATGGACTCGTCGCGTTTGCTTAGCTTCTTGCGCTGTTCATTCACGATAAGCGTCATATGGCCGAATATAGGAGGCTCCCATCCAAAAGCTTCATAGATCATCAGTTGGCGCGGCGTATTCGAAATATGGTCTTCGCCGCGCAGCACATGGCTGATTCTCATCAAATAATCGTCCAGCACAACCGCAAAGTTGTACGTGGGAATGCCATCCTTCTTCACGATGACGAAATCGCCCATTTCGGCTGTATCAAAGCTGATCGAGCCTTTAACCAGATCATCAAATGCATAGGTACGACCTTCCGGCACGATAAAGCGAATGCTCGGTATACGGCCCTCCGATTCAAATGCCTGACGCTGCTCCTCGGTCAGATGACGATGCCGGCCGGAATATCGAGGCGTCTCACCGCGTTCTGTCTGCTCTTCCCGCTCCTGCTCCAGCTCTTCCTCCGAGCAGTAGCAACGATACGCAAGACCCCGATCTAGAAGCTCCTGCCAATATTTGCTGTATATGTCGAGGCGCTCTGTCTGCCGATACGGTCCGTAGCCGCCTCCAATGTCGATGCTTTCATCCCAATCGATGCCCAGCCACTTCAAATACTTGAGCTGGCTTTCTTCCCCACCCGCAACATTGCGCTTCACATCGGTATCCTCGATCCGAATGATGAATTTGCCGCCTTTGTTTCTAGCATACAAATAATTAAATAAGGCCGTTCTTGCATTGCCGATATGTAAATGGCCCGTCGGTGACGGGGCATAGCGAACTCTTACCTCTGCTGTCATCTCCAATTACCTCCTAAAAGTTTAGCGGAGCGATTGCCGGTCTCCGCAAGCAATGCCCCTCCATGAATAAATCCGATCATATCACATCCATGATTAGACAAACAACGGATTGCGCCGCAATCCCCTCACCGCGTCCTGTGAATCCAAGCTGCTCGGTTGTCGTTGCTTTGACATTCACCTGTGAAATGTCTGCTTCCAGCGCCTTGGCAATGATGGCCGACATCTGCGGAATATAAGGCAGCATTTTGGGCCGCTGCGCTATAATGGTTGAATCGATATTGCCAAGCTTATAGCCGCGCTCACGCACGAGTTTCCATACTTCCTCAAGCAGCTTAAGGCTATCAGCATCTTTGTAGGCTGCATCCGTGTCAGGAAAATGCTTACCGATATCCCCAAGCCCAAGCGCGCCTAGAATAGCATCCGTTATCGCATGAAGAAGCACATCCGCGTCTGAGTGGCCTAGCAGCCCTTTCTCATAAGGAATCGTAACTCCGCCAATTATACATGGACGACCCTCTACCAATTGATGCACGTCAAACCCTTGTCCCACTCGAATCATCTTCGCTCACCTTTCCCCTCTGCCCTGTCGGCACGACGCTTCGCAAGCAAAAATTCCGCCCACGGCAAATCCTCAGGCGTCGTTATTTTAATATTGGTGTATTCTCCTTCAGCGACCGTGACGTTCACTCCCATGCGCTCAACCACCATCGCATCATCCGTCCCAACGAACTGCTCCGCTAATGCCCGCTCATGCGCTTCAAGCAGCAAGACACGTCGAAAAGCTTGCGGCGTTTGTATCGCCCACAAGCTTCGGCGGTCTGGCGTAGAGACAATCACACCCGCTTCATTGACTTGTTTAATCGTATCTTTAACAGGAACGGCAAGTACGGAGGCACCGCTTTGTTCAGCCTGCGAGCAGCATGCCCGCACAGCATCAGCGGTGACAAGCGGTCGCACTCCGTCATGGACCATCACCCAGTCCGTTGTCAGCTCCTGCAGCCCGCAATGTACGGAATGCTGCCGCTCTTTTCCACCAGCTACGACTGCCGTTACTTTCGACATTCCATATTCCTTCACCCAACCGCTGCAGCGTTCCACATCGTCGCTTCCGACGACAAGCACCGCTTCCTTGACCCAATCCAGTGACTGAAAGAGCTCTAGCGTATGTACAAGGATTGGCTTGTCCGCTAGCTGCAAATATTGCTTGCTTTCCTTCGTACCCATCCGCGTGCCTTTACCGGCCGCTACGATGATGACTCCCCAATCTGCTCCCATGCATCGACCCGCCTCATACCGTGTTATAGGATATGCGTCTATACAGCTTTCCCTATAGCTGCCTTATCCTTCACCGCGAAACGAGCTTTTGCCGCCGTGGAGCGGCGTCAGCCGTTTGCGCTTTAACAATAGTACTATCATACCTTGTTACAGCGCTTTTTCCAACAGCTTCGGCTTTGCGAATATCATTCTTCCAGCTGAGGTTTGCAGTACACTGGTCACGAGCACTTCCATCGTTGTACCAATATATTCACGTCCGCCTTCGACTACGATCATCGTGCCGTCATCCAAATAAGCGACGCCTTGCCCATGCTCTTTACCGTCTTTTATCACTTGTACGATGATTTCTTCTCCCGGTAAAACAACTGGTTTTACTGCATTAGCCAAATCATTGATATTGAGCACAGAAACGCCCTGAAGCTCACAAACCTTGTTTAAATTGAAATCGTTGGTCACGACTTTTCCATGCAGCGCTTTAGCGAGCTTCACAAGCTTGCTGTCCACCTCGCCGATCTCTTCGAAATCTCCTTCATAAATCAGAACCTTCACATCAAGCTCTTTTTGAATTTTGTTCAAAATATCAAGCCCGCGGCGTCCTCTATTGCGCTTAAGCAAATCGGATGAATCTGCAATGTGCTGAAGCTCCTCGAGCACAAACTCCGGAATGACCAGCGTACCTTCAATGAATCCTGTCTTGCAGATATCCGCAATACGGCCGTCAATAATAACGCTCGTATCGAGAATCTTATGTTCCTCATAGCCGCCAGCCTCATCAGCTGGTGGCGCAACTCTGCGCTTCTCCAGCATGGCAGCGAACCCGTCTGCGAGCTCCTGCTGCTTATTCAAGCCAATGCGCAAGCCCAAATAACCAAAGCATACCATCATTGCTGCTGGAATTAAGCTTCCGAGGCCATCAAGACCCGATACTGCTGGATAGATCAATACAGTAAGCAATAAACCTGCAAGAAGCCCTCCTGCGCCTGCGATCAGCTGCTGCATCGGCAGCGCAGCCGCCTGCTCGGCTCCTTTTTGCATATAACGGATAATTTGACCTGCGAGCATCGTTGCCACAACTACACCAAAAACCGCGCCAATGGCTACATTCATGTAATAAGTGCCGGATCGCTGCAGCATACCGAAGGATGAGCCTGACCATACGGCCGCTCCATTCACCCATCCGTATACCTCGCCACCTGCCATACCACCGAACAACATTCCCATCAATTGAATAATTCGTCTAACCATTATGGTTCACCTCCACTACAATTATGTTCCAATAATTGCCTTGTTAACCGTGGGGGCGCCTATTAATTGCAAACATTTATAAATTTTAATAATTCACATTTTGTAAACGGTCGGGATCAAGCTTATAATGGAGTTAAAGATTTCAACATACGAGGTTGGTGAAAGAGGTGGAACCGATGAGCGCTCCTACACTGGATCAATTTCAGCAGCAAGTATCCGAATTGCTGCTTAGGCACCGCAGCTTGTTAGATGTAATGTCCAAATTCGGACAGTCCGGCGCTTCGGTCAATCGTGCAGTCACGAAAGCAGTCACTGACTGCGGCTGTATCGAGCTGAACGCACGCAAGCAGCAATATTCGGATGAACTGAATCTTGAGAACGCCAAAACGACGCTGCAAAGTCATCTCACGGGCGCCGTTTGCGAGCATTGCCGTGACGCGCTTAAGAATGATTTAGGGCGCAATCTGTTCTACATGACTGCCTTGTGCAACTTGCTAGATATTCAGTTGGATGAGGTTATTGCAGATGAATACGACAAATGCTCAACATTAGGTCTGTTTAATTTAACGTAGCATGCAAGAACGGCTATCAGCATGAAGCTTTGGGGAGCCTCTCTCTCCAAAGCTTTTTTTATTTCCGGTTTATTTCTATTTTATATCCCGCTGAAATAATGCCCTATCTCATGCTCTGGAAGCTCCAGCACCAAATCAACGATTACAGCGTCAAATTGCGTATTCCGGTGTCGCTCAAGCTCTCTGTAAGCTTCGGACGCAGTTAGCGGTTTCTTATAAGGACGCATGGATAACATCGAGTCCAGCGCATCGATAACGGAACAGGCTCTTGCAAACAAGGGGATTTGCTCGCCTTTCCTGCCCTCCGGATATCCCGTTCCGTCATATCGCTCATGATGAAACCTTACCAATTGCAAAATATTTTCGTCATAAAAGGATTGGTTTCGAAGAATCTCCTCACCATAAACTGGATGCTTGCGAAGTACGCTCCACTCCCAGTCGTTCAATCTCTCTTTTTTATGCAAAATATCGTTCGGCACCTTCGTTTTCCCTACGTCGTGAAGAAAACACCCTCTTATAAACGCAGCATGCTCCTTCTCGTCAATCGGTAAATAAGGAACAACAATTTCGGCTAACAAAGCTACTCTAACACAATGTCTGTACGTAGCAGGGCTCTTGTACATCAAGTACTTCATCCAACTGCCCGCGCCCGTATGCTGCATAGAAATCACTTCCGCATAGCTCTGACTAATCGTCATCCGTTTCTCCTCTTCAACCGAATTAAAATGACAATTCAGTTGCCTTTGTAACTTTTTTTGTAAATCGCAGTCTATAGATTAGAAAAAATATACATACAGCGAGGTGTCGCATAATAACAGTTATACGACAACAAGAGGAGGATATCTGATGAGAACGGAAGCTATTTTCGAAGAAAAAGCCATATTGCACGTAATGCATGAGAAAGAACCGCGCTTTACAGACGAACAAAAAATCCAAATGTTTTTGAGCAGTAGAAGCCAATCCCAACATACCTACAAAAGCTACTTTAGAGCAATCGAACGCTTCCGCATGTTCATATCCGGAAGAAATCTGAATGATGTTTCGTGGCGAGAAATAGAAGCATTCAAGCTCTTTCTAATGTCCATAAAAAACGAGAAAACCGGGCTCCCGTTGGCACCTGCAACGATCTCTGCCATTATTGCAGCTCTCAAATCTTTATATAAATGGGGCTGCGATCCCAACATCGGGTTGTTCAAACAGAACCCGACCAGCAGCGTCCGCCTCCCTGTTATTCCCTTGACGAGCAAAAAGCATTTTCTCACAAAAAACGAGGTGGGCAAGCTTTTGCATTTTCTGCAGCATGACAATGAACGCAACTATTTAATTGCTTTAAGCCTTCTCCTGCTTGGACTACGCGTCTCCGAGCTATGTGCAATCAAATGGTGTGACTTCTACTCAGACCCGTTAGAGTCCACCGTGTGGCTTACGGTGACGAAGGGCAAAGGGGGAAAAATAAGAGATATCAAGGTTCCTCGCCATTTATGGATGCTATACTCTCGCTATCTCGACCGCCAGCCCCATCTAAGCAATCGAGCAGATGTGGTTATATTCGGTATATCATCAAGGCAAGTTGAACGAATGATTAAAATTTCTTGTTCCAAAACCGGACTGGACAAGCCCGTTACACCCCACTGGTTGAGGCATACTAACGCAACACTCGCCCTGCTGAATGGCGCCTCTCTGCAACAGGTTCAAGAGAGTTTAGGCCATGCACATATCAATACGACGCAACGCTACCTGCATACGGTTGAACAACTTGCCAAGTCGGCTTCAGATTATGTAGAGGAAGTATTGATAAGCTATATCTAAAAGACTGGAACAAAGGTTCTTGAGACCTAGACAAGCACTCGCAACGTTGTTAAGATGGTATTAATGGCATATAATAGTAAGTAACAAATTCGTTTATAGTGTATAAATTTGTCGTATAACTGTTATTATGCGACTACCTAACTAAAAATATTATATTTTATTCATTAAATCGCTATTACATAACGCAATAATAATCAAATAACTAATTAATAAACAAAAAATAGCGATTCTAAACACAATTTACTGTGTTCGAATCGCTATTTTCTCATCTTTATTTGCATGTCATGCAGGTTTTTCTGATTGGACGGTATCATCAACAACCTCGTCACGCTTCTTACGTTTCCGATTCCGTTTAGGCAGTCGGCGATCAACGTTTTTTTTTAGGCCGTACAGCGCATATAACAGCAGCGGTACAAACAATATTTTGGAAAGATCATTTTTGAAAAACAAACCAAGCACCACAGCCACTACAATGATTATCGGTACAACCCAAACGGCACTCTTCGGGATGCCAACTTTCTTGAAGTTTGGATATTTGATCGTACTCACCATGAGCAGAGAAAGTACAACCGTGCTTGTTAACAGTATAGAAACATAAATGTCGTCTTTGAATAAAGCCATTGTCGCCAGGACGCCTCCAGCCGCCGGTATAGGGAGACCGATGAAATATCCTGGAGCGCTTGAAATCACATTAAAGCGAGCAAGCCGCAGTGCGCCGCATATGGGAAACAACGCCGTAACAATCCACGCCAACGCGGGACTAAGATCTTGAAAAGCAACTACGTACATAATAAAAGCTGGTGCTACGCCAAACGAAATGACATCGGATAACGAGTCAAGCTCCTTACCGAATTCGCTTTGAACGTTCAGCGCCCGAGCAACGCGTCCGTCTACACCATCAAGCAGCATGGCGATTAAAACCATCATTGCCGCCGTATCTGGTTTTTCATTAAATACAAGAATGATGGCGATTACTCCTAAGAATAAATTCCCCACCGTGAGAAGGCTCGGTATCGATTTTGCGATCATCTTTTCCACCTCTTCTCTACTATGCCCCAAAACACGAACGAATGCACAAGTTCGTACAGAACCACATTCTATCTATTGTATGGGATTTAGATTTGCCTGTCAATGAACATCTGCTCTTGAATCCGTTTAAGACCCTCTTTGATCGCACGTGCACGTACTTCTCCAATGCCCTCTACTTCGTCCAGCTCCTCAATTGTAGCCATCAGAATGTGAGGCAGACGGCCAAAACGTTCAATTAAGTTATTCATGATGATGAGCGGCAACCGAGGAATTTTGTTCAATAAACGGTATCCGCGAGGGGAGACGGATTCATCATTCATATTGCTTGTATGTTGATAGCCAATTAGTCGAATAATTGGAGGTGCATCCAACAGCTCATCCGAGCTTAGTTTTTTCAGACCAGCACGAATTTCCCGGATTTTCTCATCCGAATTTTCTTTCGCATAGTCCTTAAGTAAGTACCAGGCGTCCTCTTCCACGCCTCCAACCAGCTCATCCATTTGCATGCTGATAAGGCGGCCTTCCGTGCCAAGCTCATTCACGTAACGTTTGATTTCCATTTTTATACGCAGCACCATCTCAACACGCTGGATGACATGAGCCACTTCCTGGAGGGTAACCAGTTCCTCGAACTCAAGCGCCGATAAATTCGTAAACGATTGGCTAAGCACCGCTTTATATTTCTCCAGCGTTTGAATCGCTTGATTCGCTTTCGTAAGTATGACACCCATATCTTTCAGAGAGTATCTTAGATTACCTTGGTAAAGTGTAATGATATTGCGACGCTGGGATATGGAAACGACCAGCTTGCCGGTCTGCTTCGCCACGCGCTCCGCCGTACGGTGCCTAATTCCCGTTTCTATCGACGGAATCGAGCTGTTCGGGATGAGCTGCGTGTTCGCATACAATATCCTTCGCATATCCTCGCTTAGTATAATCGCGCCATCCATTTTGGCTAGCTCATACAAGTAGTTAGGCGAGAAGTCGCAGTTAATGGAGAAACCTCCATCAACGACCTCCATAACCTCAGGACTGTAGCCTACAACAAGCAATGCCCCCGTTTTAGCCCGAAGCACATTCTCAAGCCCATCACGAAAAGGGGTACCTGGTGCGACTAATTGCAACAATTGATTCATAATTTCAAGCTGAGTAGGTTCTTTCATCGTCTGCCCCCCTATCCAAGCGCTGCTTTAAGTGCTTCCGACACTGTGCTTACGCCGATAATTTCAATACCTTCGGGCGGCTTCCACCCTTTTAAACTTTTCTCCGGCATAATAACGCGTTTGAAGCCCAGCTTCTCCGCTTCTTTCACCCGCTGTTCTGCCCGTGATACTGCGCGAACCTCACCCGTAAGCCCAACCTCGCCAAATATAACATCGTAAGGCTTCGTTGGCGCGTCTCGAAAGCTTGAGGCGATGCTGACTGCAGCCGCGAGATCGACTGCCGGCTCGTCAAGCTTTACACCGCCTGCCACATTCAAATAAGCATCCTGCGTTTGCAAAAACATCCCGTTGCGCTTCTCGAGTACCGCGATAATCAGCGCCATGCGATTGTGATCAATACCCGTTGACATTCTTCTCGGGGATGGAAAGTTTGTTGTCGCCACTAGCGCCTGAAGCTCCACGAGTACAGGTCTCGTTCCCTCCATGCTCGCAACGACCGTCGACCCCGATACGCCAAGCGGCCGCTCGGATAAGAACAATTCTGAAGGGTTCGAAACTTCCCTAAGCCCATCCTCGCCCATTTCGAAAATGCCGATTTCATTCGTCGAACCGAAACGGTTTTTGACTGCCCGCAAAATGCGATAAGTATGATGGCGCTCTCCTTCGAAATAAAGAACACAATCAACCATATGCTCGAGCAATCTTGGGCCGGCAATAGCCCCTTCCTTCGTAACGTGGCCGACCAGAACCGTTGCAACTCCTTTGATTTTGGCTACTCTCATGAAATGCGCTGTGCATTCACGAACCTGCGATACGCTACCAGGCGCAGATTGCACATTAGGGTCATATACGGTCTGTATGGAGTCAATGACGAGAAAATCCGGCTGAACCGATTCGATCGCATCGTTAATTTGCTCCATATTGGTCTCGCATAATACATACAGCGATTCCGTCAAGGCACCTAGACGATCCGCTCTAAGCCGCGTTTGCCGTACCGACTCCTCTCCCGAAATATAAAGAACCTTTAGCCCTTTCACGGCAAGGGCATGCGAGGTCTGCAGCAGCAGCGTTGACTTCCCGATACCCGGGTCACCGCCGACAAGGATCAGTGAGCCTGGCACAACGCCTCCGCCTAACACGCGGTTTAGCTCAAGCATCCTTGTTTCAATACGTGGCTCTTGCCCACTTTCTATATGTATGATGGACTGCGGCTTTTCTTTCGCATGAAACGAAGACAATCCGACTCCCTTCGTTTTAACCACCGTTTCCTTCTCTTCCACCATGGAGTTCCAAGCATGGCAGCCCGGGCATTTGCCAAGCCATTTCGCCGATTCGGTCCCGCACTCTGAACAAACAAACTTCGTTTTTATTTTGGCCATTCTGTACTCCTTAAACGTTATGGGCTAGCATGAATAGATGAAGCCATCCCTAGCGATTCTGCTTAAAATGACACTATATAAAGTTTACCATTTTATCCCCCATGTATAAACCCACATTGTGAACGAAAAAAAGGCGATAACCTATTTATTATTCGTTAACCACAGCTAAACCTATCCCATTTACCCGTTTTTATATTCTATCCACAGATTTGCCAACAACTTATCAACATTATCCACAAGTCATCAACATATCCCCACAGCGATCGCTTGAAAAAATGACATAAAAAAGGCTCCCTTTATCCACAGTGGATAAGAGAGCACTCCCATACCTTTATGTTCGTATGATTCAATTAGCATCCGCCACGCCTTCGCTGTGTTGCACAATTCCCGCTTGTCTGGCAACTAAGACGCGATGCGTAGTGAGCTGCGAACCGAGCATTACGCATTCGGTTTGCTCCCTTTTCCCGGACTGCTGCGCACCTTTCCCCTTGTATGCATGTGCTTGCCGGAAGGAGTCACTGTTCACCCAGCCCTCAAAAGATGCTTTATTTTCCCAAGTCGTGCTGACCTTCAGCTCATCGTACTCCTCTAATCCTTCCGTGAACAATACCTCCATTCGCAAAAAACCTGGGGATAAATCAATTCCCTTAGAATTTACGAATCGGTTAGCCACGGTTTCCCCATAACCTTTTTTTACTTTTATCGTATTGGTAACAACTATCATCGTTGTTCCTCCTATTGTATCGCATCCTACCTATCCTCTTATTATACGATAATGATTCTCATTGTCAATTAATTGCATAATAAAAGCTGCCCCGCAAACTGATAGTTCTGTTCGCGGGACAGCTCGTATGAAACGATTATTTGGTTGTGGATTCCTCAGGCTCTTGTTCCGGAATAGACTTGCTGACCGTTAAGCCGCCGTCTTTTTCATCGATCGTGAACGTATCGCCTTTTTGGATTAAACCCATTAATAGGTCCTCTGACAAGCGATCCTCGATATGCTTCTGGATAGCACGACGCAACGGACGCGCACCATATTGCGGGTCGTAGCCTTCTTTGGCAAGAAACGCTTTGGCAGCATCGGTCAATACGAAGTCAACCTCTTGCTCACGCAGGCGCTTGCGCAGCTCCTCTGACATCAGCGTTACGATTTGAGCGATATGCTCCTCACCAAGGGAATGGAACACGATGCTCTCATCGATACGGTTCAAGAACTCAGGACGGAAGCTTTTCTTAAGCTCTGCCATAACTTTATCCTTCATTTGCAAGAAATCGCGTCCTGCATCCTGAACGGCGGTAAAGCCTAAGGAAGAATTCTTCTTAATTTGATCGGCGCCGACATTCGAAGTCATGATGATCAATGTGTTGCGGAAATCGACCACACGTCCTTTCGAATCGGTCAGTCGGCCATCTTCAAGTACTTGCAGCAAAATATTAAATACTTCCGGATGGGCTTTCTCGATCTCATCGAGCAACACCACGGAGTAAGGCTTGCGGCGTACCTTCTCGGTCAATTGGCCGCCTTCTTCATAGCCAACGTAGCCCGGAGGCGCTCCGACTAGACGGGACGTAGAGTGCTTCTCCATGTATTCCGACATGTCGATTCGGATAACGGCGTTCTCATCTCCGAACATCGCTTCGGCAAGCGCTCTTGCCAGCTCTGTTTTACCAACACCAGTTGGACCTAGGAATATGAATGAGCCGATCGGACGCTTCGGATCCTTTAGACCGGCACGCGCACGGCGTATCGCTCGCGATACCGATTTAACCGCATCTTCTTGGCCAATAATGCGATCATGCAAAATATCTTCCATCTTCAGCAAACGCTCGGTTTCGCCTTCGGCCATTTTACTTACTGGAATTCCTGTCCAGCTCGCTACAACCTGAGCAATATCCTCTGGCGTTACTTCAGAATCAGTGCGCCCTTGTTTTTCTTTCCACTGATTTTTCGTGATATCAAGCTCTTCGCGAATTTTTTGCTCCGTATCACGGAGCGCTGCAGCTTTCTCAAACTCCTGGCTCTGAACCGCTGCATCCTTTTCTTTGCGGATATCCTCAAGACGGTTTTCTAGCTGCTTTAGGTTAGGAGGTACCGTGTATGAGTTCAAACGCACCTTGGATCCAGCTTCGTCAATAAGGTCAATCGCTTTGTCCGGCAGGAACCGATCTGGAATATAGCGATCAGACAGCTTCACTGCTTGCACAATAGCCTCATCCGTAATTTTTACACGGTGATGCGCCTCGTAACGGTCACGCAATCCGTACAATATTTGAATGGCTTCCTCAGGGGATGGCTGATCGACCGTAATCGGTTGGAATCGGCGCTCTAACGCTGCATCCTTCTCGATATATTTCCGATATTCATCCAGCGTTGTCGCGCCAATGCATTGCAGCTCGCCGCGTGCCAATGCCGGCTTCAAAATATTCGAAGCATCAATCGCGCCTTCAGCCCCCCCTGCACCAATAAGTGTATGAAGCTCATCGATGAATAGAATGATATTGCCAGCTTGCCGAATTTCGTCCATGATCTTTTTCAGACGATCCTCGAATTCGCCGCGGTATTTCGTACCGGCTACAACCGAACCCATATCCAACGTCATTACACGTTTGTCGCGCAATGTTTCAGGAATTTCATTTTCAATAATTTTCTGTGCTAGACCCTCGGCAATAGCTGTTTTACCAACGCCCGGCTCGCCAATCAGCACGGGATTGTTTTTGGTACGGCGGCTAAGCACTTGAATAACGCGCTCTATTTCCTTGCTGCGCCCAATAACAGGATCTAAATTTCCTTCCTTTGCATAGGCAGTCAAATCTCTGGCAAGACCGTCTAGCGTCGGCGTGCTTACGTTCGCTTGAGATCCGTGGTTGCTCGATACGGCCTCACTGCTGCCTAGAAGCTGCAATACTTGCTGACGAGCCTTATTAAGGCTAATGCCGAGATTGTTGAGCACGCGTGCTGCCACGCCCTCTCCCTCACGAATAAGGCCGAGCAAAATATGCTCCGTTCCTACATACGTATGTCCAAGCTTTCTAGCCTCATCCATTGAGAGCTCAATGACCTTTTTCGCACGAGGCGTATATGCAATATTGTTTGGCTGCTCTTGACCGCGGCCAATCAACGCTTCAACCTCGTCCTGAATTTTTTCAAGTCCAAGTCCAAGTCCGATTAATGCTTTTGCTGCTATGCCTTCCCCTTCGCGGATAAGACCAAGTAAAATATGCTCCGTACCTATATTGTTATGTCCTAGACGAACCGCTTCTTCCTGCGCCAATGCCAGCACCTTCTGTGCTCGCTCCGTAAATCTTCCAAACATCATAGTTACGCACCCCCATGGCCTTTTTCCACACGCAATTGATTGCGTATGAGTTCTGCTCTCCTGAAATCCCTCTGGTCTGGACTCATCTTCTCATCGAAGGTTTGCTGTAAGAATCCAGGCTGAGTCATGACTAAGAGCTCGTTTAACACTTGCGGCGTGACATCCGGCAGTATGCCAAGGTCTGCGCCGAGCCTTACATCAGATAGTCGCTGCGCAGATTCTTTCGAATCCATGATCTGAGCATGTGATAATATCCCATACGACCTTTTCACGCGATCTTCTGTCCTTAATCTTGAATCATGCATCAGCCGCTTGCGAGCAGCCTTCTCATGCTCAATAATCTGCCTTGCTACACCGTATAAATTTTCGATAATTTCATTCTCCGATTGTCCTAGCGTAATTTGGTTCGACACTTGAAATAAATTGCCAAGCGCCTCACTCCCTTCGCCATACAATCCTCTAACGGCTAATCCAACCTGCGTTACCGCTGACAATATGCGATTAATTTGCGACGTAAGCACGAGAGCCGGAAGATGCATCATAACCGAGGCTCGAATGCCCGTTCCTACATTCGTCGGGCAAGTCGTCAAATAACCGCGTTTCTCATCAAAGGCATAATCAGCAGATTCCTCAAAAATATCGTCAATTCCGCTGGCCAATGCCCAAGCCTCCTGGATTTGAAAACCCGGATACAGACATTGAATGCGCAAATGATCTTCTTCGTTAATCATTATGCTAACAGATTCGTTATCGCTCAAAATAACGGCCCCGCATCGCGAATCATTCGCTAAATTAGGACTGATTAAATGCTTTTCTACAAGCACCCTTTTATCAAGCTCGCTCAAATCCGATAATACGATTGTCTCAAAAGAACCAATAGACTGCAGCTTGCCGCTCTGGCTCACTTCTGTAAGCTGATCCATTACATCCTTGGATTGCTGATTTGTTGCAAGCAGCGGAAAAGGCTGATGACGTAAATTACGCGCTACCCGCACTCTGCTGCTTATGACAATTTCGGATTCGGGGCCAGTGTCCTTCATCCATTCACTAAGCGCATGCTGTGAGAATCGATGCTTAGTCAAGAGGATCATTCACTCCTTCTATGCCGGCCTACAGGTCTGCAATTTTTCGTTCCAACTCGCGTATCCGGTCACGCAGCTGTGCCGCGCTCTCGAACTCCTCCTGATCAATCTTCTCCTGCAGATTCCGTCTTAGCTCCTCAATTTCCCGCTTGCACTGGATTTGACCGCCTGAGCGCTTGGGAATTTTGCCGCTGTGCACGGTACTGCTGTGAACACGCTTGAGCAGCGGATCGAGCTTGCTTTCAAACGCTTGATAACAGGAGCTGCAGCCGAAACGACCAATCTTGCTGAACTGCGTATAAGTAAGGCCGCATTCCTCGCATTGAAGCGTTGGCTGCTTAATACCGACGATACTCGAACCGCCTAACTGTTCGAAGTCAAGGAGACCTGACAATAAGCTATGAATAGAAAAACTATTCGGCGCGCCAGGAATGCCTTCCCCCTTCTCACGAGCACAGCTTTCACAAATGTGAAATTCGGTTTTCTCACCATTGACGATTTTTGTAAAATGAAGCGTAGCCGGCTTTTGGCCGCATTCTTGGCAAAACAAGCCTGATCCCTCCTCCCGGTATTAACGGCTGTTCATTATTTAACGAGCAGTGAGATAAGCATGGATCTAAGCAACCGCGCTCGAATTTCATCTCTTAACGGCAGCTTAAGTGCGATGGTATCGCGATGGACTGCCGCACGAAGCAAATTCCCTTCGCGTTTGGTTATAAGCCTTGCTTCCTCAAGCTGATAAATAAGTCCTTCCGCCGCACCTTGGTCCACGCATTCCCCCACCGTTTCTTCGATGTGGAACTGAATCGCCTTCAGTGCCGGAAGATCAATCCGTTGTATTCGGATATAGCCTCCGCCTCCGCGCTTACTTTCAACCATGTATCCTTTCTCCATGGTAAATCGAGTACTGATTACATAATTGATTTGCGAAGGTACACAAGAAAATTTGTCAGCCAAGTCATTACGTTGAATTTCTACTGCGCCCTCCGGACTATCCTGGAGCATAAGCTTCAAATACTGCTCGATGAGATCGGAAATGTTTCGCAAACCACCAACCTCCCTGAGAAATAACCAATAAAACTAAAATTGAAACAAAACAAGCATATCGATGTTGCAGTCAAATCAGTCATACACCAAATATTCGGACAATTGACTTTGACTTTCTTTGACCTTGATTTTATTATATGCAATTTCCGCAAAAGGTCAAGTGCTCCTTAAAAAACATTTACTATTAGCTTGGTGTCGTTACAAGCCGTTTATACATATGCCTATAGAAAATAAATCAAATTAACGGGTAAAACAAAAAACCTACCGCATAAATGCGATAGGTTTCTCGTGCTTGGCGACGTCCTACTCTCCCAAGACCCTGCGGTCTAAGTACCATTGGCGCTGGAGGGCTTAACGGTCGTGTTCGGTATGGGAACGCGTGGTTCCCCTCCGCCATCGCCACCAAACGTAGCGTGTTACAC